>CAZMND010000020.1:0-26523 GCA_964567585.1 uncultured Lachnospiraceae bacterium | reverse complement strand
AGCATCTGCCTTACAAGCAGGGGGTCACAGGTTCGAGCCCTGTAGGTCCCATTTTCTATGCAAAGCATAGTTTTTATAATTCAATTCCCCAGAATTGATCATATGGCGAGATAGCTCAGTTGGCTAGAGCACACGGTTCATACCCGTGGTGTCGAGGGTTCGAATCCCCCTCTCGCTATTCTTTTGTTTTTTCTGCGAGATTAGGGCTTCGTTGGTGACATTTACTACGCCGCGAAGCCTTTCTTGCATTCTGGTACAAATTATGGTGCTGCTCATCCTGCGCAGCACCTTTTATATTATAAATACCTTTACGAAAGGTCGAAAAAGGTCGAAATTATAGATTTGTATTTCATATAGTAATCTTTTACCATCATAGTATAGCCTGTTAACTATGTATTTAGAAGGAAAGTTACTATAATGAAATATGAGGCAAATGCAACAGAGCTGCTACATAAGTTCGGAATACAAAAAGTATATAAAGGATGCGAATACATTATTTCAAGCATAAACTATATTTCCAAAAACGAACTGTATTTCACTCCGGTTACCAAGGTTCTTTATGTAGAAATAGCCAAACAGTATAACACTTCAAGTATCTGTGTGGAAAAGAACATCCGAAGCATAATAAAAAAAATCTGGAGTAACCCCGAAAATGAAGAACTCATCTGCGAAATATTCGGCAAGCATCATTACAGACAAAATCCAAGTAATGTAGAGTTTCTTGTGATGTTTTATTCTTATTTAAAAAATCCTGCTGTCAGGACTACAACAAATGAAACAGCAGATTACACATTTATCTGTCCTCTATCAGGGAATAACTGTGAATTTTGCAAGGAATTTATAATCGAACAATTACAGAATATAAACCAGACACAAAAGAAGTAGGAGCGTCACACATCGCACCTACTTCTTTATATTACTGTTCACTATCCTCTTCTATATACGCCACATCGCCTTCCAACTCTATAGCATCAATTTTACATTCATCTGTTTCATCCGGCAACGTAGCCTCTCCCAGTAATTCAAATTCTTCAACATTCTCCGGCGCTTCAGAAATACCTCCTGCAATATCCTCATAATATTCCGGCTGCGCAACGCCTTCCGTTTGATAGGGTCCCACCGAACAACCTGTTAAAAGTACTGCCGCACTCGCTGCCACAGCCGTTCCTTTTAATAACGCTTTTGCAAGTGTCCTTTCCTCTTTCTCACACTTTGGACAGGTTCCCTTGCAGTCCCCTTCATAGGTGCAAACCGTCTGATTCAATTCAACGCCTAACGAGTCTGCCATATTTTTTCTGATTTCTTTTAAATGATCACATTTTTTTCTATGCTTATTCATCCTGCCCCTCCTCTTTTCTTATCACATAATCAAAGACATCCAATACCTCAAATCCCATATTTTTAATGACGGATATCGTCTCATCAATATCCTTTTGCGCAGTAAAATCTGGAATATTCGGTATTCTGATTTTACACTTACTTTGTAAATTATTACCGCATAACAAACGCAGATTTTCCAGCACCATCTTATTGTCAAAACCGGTATAATCCATATATGTCTGTGGATTCATAGTCTTAACGTCAACAATATATTCATCCACCACATCCAGCACCTCTAAAAGCCGCTCTGTAGGCACATTTAAGGCCGTTTCCACTTTAATCGGAATATCTTCAGGCAAGACTTCACGAAATGCCTTAATCTGACTGCTATGAAGCAATGACTCCCCACCACCAAAGGTAATTCCGCCACCTGTGGCTTTAAAATAGCAGTAATCAATCAACACCTTTTCTACAAGTTCCTGCGGTGTTACCTCATTATATCTGATAGTTGCAAGCACTTTCTTATTCAGACAATATCTGCACCTAAGCGGGCATCCATACAATGCTACCAGAGTGTTAATTCCCTTGCCATCCATATACATCCTGTGTCTGTTTATGCTCTGGACTTTGAATTTATCCATTTCAATCACCTTCTTCCCCTATTATACCATTCCCCGCAAAAAATGGAACCCAGCTTATCTGAGTTCCATTCCAAATATACAATATTACATTCTCTCCGGCGAAGAAAAACCAAGCAAATCAATACATGTTTCCAAAACATCTCTTGTTAAAACTAAAAGTGCAATAAAGCTGTTTTTCTTTGTTTCGTCTTCTTCCGTAAGAATTTTTGTTTCATGGTAGAAATGATTGAATGCATTTGCCAAATCATAAATGTACGCACAAATCTTGTGTGGTGCAATATCATTTGCCGCATTTTCGATCACTTCGTTGAATTTAGCTACTTCCATCATCAACTCTTTTTCAGATACACTTGATGCATTCTGAAGAGTTGTTAAAGTAAGTGAGCCACCATTTTCTTTATATTTGTTCAAAATAGATTTAATACGAACGATTGTGTACAGGATATATGGGCCTGTGTCGCCTTCAAAGGATGTAAATCTGTCAATATCGAAGATATAATCCTTGCTGGCCTGATTAGACAAATCACCGTATTTGATTGCACTTAAACCTACTGTTTTTGCAATCTCTCTTGCTTCTTCTTCGCTCACATCACGGCCTGCCATAATCTTTTTGTACATTTCTTCATTGATTTCTTTAATAAGGTACTCAAGACGCATTACGCCGCCTTCACGGGTTTTAAACGGCTTTCCATCTTTTCCGTTCATAGTACCAAAGCCTAAGAATTTAAGACTTACACGCGGTGAAACAAGCTTTGTTTTTCTTGCGCAACGGAAAACCTGTTCAAAATACAAGTCCTGACGTTTGTCCACCACATAAATCATTTCATCCGGCTTAATCAGACTCATACGCTCCATAATAGTCGCCAAATCTGTTGTGTTGTAAAGAGCCGCGCCATCTGATTTTAAAATCATACAAGGCGGAATTTCTTTTGTATCCGTCTCTTCCTTTACATCAACAACCAATGCGCCTTCACTTTCGTATGCATAGCCATCTTCCTTAAAATACGTAACCATTTCCGGGATAAGATCGTGAACATCCGATTCGCCCTTCCATAAGTCAAATTCTACATTCAGGTTGTTATAATTACGTTTCAAATCCGTTACAGACACATTTAAAATGTGCTGCCAAAGTGCGCGATAGCCTTTGACTCCGCTCTGCAATTTGTAAGTCGCATCCATAGCTGCTTCTTTATACGCAGGGTCTTCTTTGGATTTTGCACTGGCTGTCGGATAAATTTCCTCCAGCTCTGAAATCGTAAACGGTGCTTCCTTCGGATATTCTCCCGTATAAGTTTCATCAAAATAAATAAGTTGCGGATTACGAAGCTTTAATTCTGTAATGATAAGTCCCATCTGGAGTCCCCAGTCACCTAAATGGATATCTCCGATTACTTCATTTCCTGCATAGCGTAAAATACGCTTTAAACTTTCTCCGATAATTGCAGAACGAAGATGTCCCACGTGCAATGGTTTTGCCACATTTGGTCCGCCGTAATCAATAATAATCTTCTTCGGACAGCCCGCCGGTTCCAAACCGAACTTTCGGTCCTTGCTCATTCCGTCTAAATAATCACGTAAGAACGCATCGCTGATTTTCAGATTCAAAAATCCCGGTGCGATAACGCTTACTTCCGAAAAAATGTTACTGTCTTTTAATCTTTCTGCGACATCATTTGCAATTACAAGAGGTGCTTTTTTGTACTGCTTAGCACCTGCCATTGCGCCGTTACACTGGTATTCGCAAAGGTCCGGACGGTTAGACAGAGTTACTTTCCCAAGTTCCTCATTATAACCTGCCAAAGCAAAGCCCTTCTTCATTTCTTCTGAAATAAGTTCCAAAATCTTCTTCATAATTTACTCCTATTACTCTTTTTCCTCCTGCATTTTGCGTTTTTCTTCCATTTCTGCTTTGGAAAAACCGCAACCACAGAAGTCCTGTCTATATAGTCCAAAATCCTTAGACAACTGTATAGCCCGCTTATAGCCATCCTTTTTCTTAAAATCAGATGGCAAAAAGAGAATTCCCTCTTTTTCTCCCTCATATCTACCGATTTCATTGAGCCAATCTGCATTTTTCAAAGGGCTTATCGTAAGTGTAGTTGTAAAGTAGTCAAAACCGCCTTCTTTTGCCGTTTTAGCACTTTTACGAAGCCGCAGTTCAAAACACTTTCGGCAACGTTCGCCACCTTCCTTACAGTGTTCATAGCCCTTTATTGCCTCAAAAAATTCCGACGGTTCATAGCCCGCTTCCAAAATTTTAATAAGTCCTGCATTTTCGGTAGAATTCATATTCCCAAAATTACCGCTTTTCACCTGTCTATTGTAGGCTTCTATAAGTCTGATTTCTTCCTGCAGTCGTTTTTCGTATTCCACCGCACTCGAAATATTAGGATTATAAAAGAAAACGGTAATATCAAAATATTCTCTTAAATACTCTAAAACATAGCTGCTGCAAGGAGCGCAGCAACTATGTAGTAGTAGTTTTTTACTGTTATTTTTATTCTGCTTTATCACTTCTTCAAGCTGTTTCTGATAATTCATAAAAGCCCCTATTTGAAGTATTTAACACCTGATTCGAAAATCTTCATATCCTGTTCGCCATAGATATTCATAGCTACAGATACGTCACGTCTTTCGGAGTGTGCCATCTTACCAAAGCATCTTCCGTCAGGAGATGTGATACCTTCGATGGATGCGTAAGAACCATTGATGTTCCATTCTTCATCCATAGAGATATTGCCGTCGATATCTGCATACTGTGTTGCAACCTGGCCATTTGCAAATAACTTGTCAATCCATTCCTTCGGTGCAACAAAACGACCTTCACCGTGAGAAGCCGGGTTTACATAAGTTTTGCCAAGTTCTGCTTCCATAAGCCATGGCGATTTATTGGATACAACTTTTGTATATACCATCTTAGAAATATGACGGTTAATTGTATTGTATGTCAATGTCGGTGAGTTTTCATCCTGTCCTGTAATCTGTCCGTTTGGTACGAGGCCTAACTTAATAAGTGCCTGGAAACCATTACAAATACCAAGTGCAAGACCATCTCTTTCGTTAAGGAGTTTTGTAACAGCTTCTTTCATCTTTTCGTTCTGGAAAGCTGTTGCAAAGAACTTCGCACTTCCGTCCGGTTCATCACCTGCGGAGAATCCACCTGGGAACATAATAATCTGTGCCTGGTTGATTGCTTTTTCAAACTCTGCTACAGAGCTTCTGATATCTTCCGCATTCTGGTTCTTGAATACTTTAACAATTGTATCAGCCCCTGCTCTTTCAAAAGCACGCGCACTGTCATATTCACAGTTTGTACCCGGAAATACCGGAATAAATACTGTTGGACGAGCCACTTTATTCTTACAAACATAAATTGAATCTGCTTTATACAATCCACTATCTACTTTTGTCTTATCCTTTGTAGATGTGTACGGAAATACTTTGTCAAGTTTTTCCTTCCATATAGAAAGTGCTTCTTCCATTGCGATTGTCACATCACCATATGCAAAAGCAGCTTCTTCTGTCACTTCACCAACCAAAGTATATTCAATATCGTTATCTTCCATATAAGAAATAGCATCTTCACTTACTTCTGCTACGATACTACCAAGTCCGTTAGCAAACAGTTCTTTTGCCTGTAAATCCTCAGAAACCTTTACTCCAAGCTGATTACCGAATGCCATTTTGCTGATTGCTGCTGCCAAACCATTGGAATCCAAAGCATATGCTGAAGCGATATATTTATCTTCCATCATAGCAAGAATCGCATCGTAGGTATCCATTACTTTTTCATATACCGGAATGTCAAATTCATCTTTTTCGATTTCAAATAATACAAGTTTGTTACCTGCCGCTTTGAGTTCAGGTGAGATGATATTCTGTCTTGTGTTTACATCCACTGCAAAGGATACTAATGTAGGCGGTACGTCAATATCGTTAAATGTACCTGACATACTATCTTTACCACCGATAGACGGAAGGCCGTAACCCATCTGTGCATCATAAGCACCAAGAAGAGCTGCAAATGGCTGACTCCATCTTGTCGGATCCTGAGTCATACGTCTGAAGTATTCCTGGAATGTAAATCTAATCTTCTTGTAGTCACCACCGTTTGCTACGATTTTTGCCATAGATTCGGTCACTGCATAAACAGCTCCGTGGTATGGACTCCATGAAGATAAATATGGATCAAAACCATAACTCATCATAGTAACTGTATCGGAACTTCCCTTAAGTACAGGTAATTTTGCTACCATTGTCTGAGTTTCTGTAAGCTGGTATTTACCGCCATATGGCATAAATACACTGCCTGCGCCGATTGACGCATCAAACATTTCTACAAGACCTTTCTGCGAACATACATTAAGGTCATTAAGAAGTGAAAGCCAAGCCTTTTTCACATCACCTTGATCAAGTGCATCTGCAACTTCCTTCACTGCTACTTTTTCAAAATAGTTTTCTTCTTTATCCGGTGCTTCCACGTATACATCTGTTTCCTGATGTGCACCGTTTGTATCAAGAAATGCTCTGGAAAGATTAACAATTTCCTTGCCTCTCCATTTAAGAACAAGACGTGGTTCTTTGGTAACTTCTGCCACCAGCACTGCTTCTAAGTTTTCTTCTAAAGCATATCCTAAGAACTTGTCTACATCTTTTGCATCTACAACAACAGCCATTCTTTCCTGTGATTCGGAAATTGCAAGTTCAGTACCGTCAAGACCTGCATACTTCTTTGGCACTTTGTCAAGGTCAACCTGCAGACCTGCTGCTAATTCACCAATAGCTACAGATACGCCGCCTGCACCAAAGTCATTACATTTTTTGATAATACTGCTTACTTCCGGACGACGGAAAAGACGCTGGATTTTTCTTTCTGTAGGAGCGTTACCCTTCTGAACCTCTGCACCACAGGTTTCGATAGACTGTTCTGTATGCACTTTGGATGAACCTGTTGCACCACCACAGCCGTCACGGCCTGTACGACCACCTAATAAAATGATGATATCGCCCGGGTCAGATGTTTCTCTGATAACGTTACTTCTTGGTGCTGCGCCCATAACCGCACCAATTTCCATTCTTTTTGCCACATAATCCGGATGATAGATTTCTTTAACAAAACCTGTTGCGAGACCAATCTGGTTACCATAGGATGAATAACCGCCGGCTGCACCACGAACCAGTTTCTTCTGTGGCAATTTACCCTTTAATGTATCTTTTACAGGCACTGTCGGATCAGCCGCACCTGTTACACGCATTGCCTGATATACGTAACCACGGCCTGAAAGCGGATCACGGATAGCACCACCAAGACAGGTAGCCGCACCACCGAATGGTTCAATTTCTGTCGGATGGTTGTGTGTTTCATTTTTGAAGAATACAAGCCATTCTTCTTTTTCAGGTCCGTTACCGTAGTCAACCGTTACCGGCACTACAATTGAGCAGGCATTGATTTCGTCGGATTCCTCCATATCCTGAAGTTTTCCGTCTTTTTTAAGTTTTCTCATAGCCATTAAAGCCAAGTCCATAAGACATGGGAACTTGTCTTCTCTGCCTGCAAAAATTTCTTCTCTTGTATCTAAATAGCTCTGATAAGCTGTTTCGATTGGTGTTGAATAATAACCTTCTTCAAAAGTAACATTCTTAAGTTCTGTAGAGAAGGTTGTATGACGACAGTGGTCTGACCAGTATGTATCGAGTACACGAATTTCGGTCATAGACGGATTTCTGTTTTCCTCGCCTTTATAATAGTTATGGATATGCAAAAAGTCCTTGAAAGTCATTGCAAGACCTAAAGACATATAAAGCTCTTTCAGTTCACCTTCTGACATATCTGTAAAACCATCAAAAATAGCCACATCTGCCGGCTCGTCAAATGTAGTAACCAATGTTTCCGGTTTTTCCATACCTGTTTCTCTGGAATCCACCGGGTTAATACAATAAGCTTTGATACTTGCAAACTCTTCATCGCTGACACTACCGCAAATTAAATATGTAGTAGCCGTCTTAATAATCGGGTTAGCATCCTCTTTGATAAATTTTACACACTGTTCCGCAGAATCCGCTCTCTGATCAAACTGTCCCGGCAAATATTCCACGCTGAACACACGTCCGTTTTCAGGAATGTCAAAACTTTCTTTGTACAAAATATCTACAGGTGGTTCAGAAAAAATCATACCACATGCTTTTTCAAACACTTCATCTTCCAGATTTTCCACATCATAGCGAATGAAAACTCTTACTTTTTCAACACCATGAATGCCCAAGTAGCTCTTTAAGTCTCCTTCCAACTCTTTTGCTTTTACCGCATAAGCTTCTTTTTTCTCCACGTAGATTCTTTTTACGTTTTCCATTTCTAAATAAACTCCTTTGTTATTTCAAGCTGACTTAAAATATAATCGATTTCTTTGTCAACCGTTGCTTCTTTGATACCCATTGTTTTCGATGCAACCTTCATCCCCTCAAATGTATACATAATGTTGAGGGCCGCACCCAGACAGTCCTCGCAGTAGAATACTTCTTCTTCCACACCTGCCTCAATGAGCTTCGCCACAAGCTTAGTAGCCTTATCGAACTGCTTTTTCAGTTCTTTCCCTTTTCCCTGCGCACTTTCACCAAAATAGTATTCGTAAATGGCAACTGTCAGGTTGTCCTTTTTCCTAAAAAGCTCCTTCTTCTGCTCCTGCAAGAATAAGTACAAAATATCTGCTGCCGTGGTTTCTTCGGTAAAGGTTTCTGAAAAAACATCATCATCCTGTGCCGCTTCACGTTTTAACACTTCCAAAAAAATCTCTTTTGTACTGGAAAAATACAAGTAAAGACCACCACGGCTGATACCGCTGGCATCGATAATGTCTTTCATTGTAACATTTTTAAAACCTCTTTCTACAAAGACGTTTTTCGCATTTTCCAATATCAGATTTCTTTTCTGTGCTGATTTTTCACTCATACCATTCTCCTATTATGTAAGTCCTACCTTATAGGCTTATCCCAGAACTCACATAATTCTTTTAATTTATTTACTATTGCAAGATATACTCCGTTACGAACGCCCTCCGGCCAAAGCCCGCCTTTTGTACGTCCACCGAGGACATACTTGGATAATATTCCGATTAAAATCCCCATATCCTGAACAGATGCCCTGTCAATCTGTACATACTCATCTGCAATGGTTTCAATATGGTTTCTCGAATACACATACTGATAATTTCTGTCAGTCAATGAAGTTTTCTGTACATCCTTTACAAAATTCAGCAAAGTCCCATCATATACCGGAAACGAAAAGCTGGTAGCCGCTTCATTTGCGTTATGATAATCATTACTCACTTCCTGACCTCTCTTTGCTTCCAACCATGGAATGTAGCGTACAAGCAACTCAATATCACTACGATAGTGTTGCATAAGTTCTTGTGGTTTCATATCTCTAAGTTCCAATTACTTCACCCTCCAATCTTATCCGAATGACATTACCCCAAAATACGTCACAGATATGATTATTGTATCATATTTTTTTCAAAAGTACAGTATCTACTTAACAAAAAAATGACATTTCTCTCATTTTGCAATGCTTCCTTGTAATTATGCACTGTTATGCGTTATAATTATAAAAGAGAAGATAATTACTATTTTTAGGTGGTATTTTTATGGCTAGTGAAATGATTTTACAGAATAATACAACGATTTATAACGAAGGGCAACCGGTACGTGTTATCGGAATTATCGAGGCCGGTTCTGTAATTATGAAAAATAAATATTTTTCTCTTACTCTGGGTACAGGACAAGTTATGGGACTTTTACATTTACAGAGCGGTTTGGCATTCACCACTGATATAACAGCTGAAGACACAACCATCAATGCATATCGTTTAGAAAACACTTTCCCGGACAAGAACATTTTACAAAATGACTTAAAATTGCAAAAAGCTTCACTGGAAACTATCAAATGTCAGATGAACACTCTGATTAAATTATATGTACAGTACAAAGAACAGCTCAAAAACACTTCACAACTGAACAACAGCCTGACAAAAAATTATGTTGCTCTTTGTGAAAAACTACATATTACACCTAAAATTACAAACACGCAAACAGATGCAGACGTTATGGACCTACTGAACAAATCTCCATACGCCGTTTCCTACTACATTGATTTGAACAATATTTTAGAACAGTATTCCGATACATTTTTGCAGGAACATAAGGCATTTGTATATGGTCTTATTTTAAAAGCCTCTGAAGATGCCGTAGCCTTCAAAGTTCACATTGAACAATTAGCCGATGCAATCGTACGCTATCAAAACCAATTTTTCAACGAAAATTATAATGATTATTTCCGATATTTTTCCGAACTTTTAAGTAGAACGCATACGGGTACACAAGACTATGAGGAGGCAAAAACATTACTTACTGCTCTTTTTGGCGGGCTCTATCAGATGCCTTTCATAGACAAAACCGCCTTACAAGCACGTATGGAAGATCAGAAGAAAAAAATGCAGGCTCCAAAAGCCGAGGTTACAAACACCTCTTCTTCGCCGGTACCATCTATACAAAGCATTCTTGTAGACAGTATGAACAAAATCCTAAGTGCCGCAAACGAAGACGATGAATTTGTTTCAAACTTCACCAAACAATTCTTTGCTTACAAAGAGTTGAGCGACAAATCTTCAAATACGCCTGCCGTATCACAGTTGCGCCACAAACTGACCGAAAGCTTCCTTCATCTGTATTCAAACCTTGCATTAAAATATGTCAGCGGTGAAGAAACCGGTGATGTTGTAAGAATGTTTTTAACTTTTGGATACATTGATGAAGATTTAGCCGGAATAGATAACGCGGAATGTTTGTATAAATTACTAAAAGCCGACATATCTGATGAAAGCGAACACATTTATACCTTTATCGACTGGCTAAAGGCTATTTATGATGGCAAAAAGGAACCTAGTCGAAACGAATTTGATATGGATTATACCGATTACTTACGTTCCGAAAAAGCTGCAGGTAAAATTACGGCTCAGGAAGAAAAAGATATGCTCGAAAATTCAAAGGCCAAAGTGGAATACGAACTGAAAAACTTCTTCCCACCGGCCAATAAAATGACCTTCGGACATATATCTACTTACTGCCCATTCTTTTCAGGCCACAACCTGATTGATCACTTGGAAAAAGGTCTCTTAAGTGCGACCAGACTTGTACAAGAACGTGAAAATATACGCGGAATTGATTACCAGATTTTTTACAAAGAAGTGGTATATACCAATCCTTCTATTGGTGTCAACGCAGAATTTATACATACCGAAATTGCTCCTGATATCATTCTTATGCCAAACTATGGTGCAAGAGGAATTATGTGGCAAGAGGTTGAAGGCAAAAAACGTGCGACTCCATGTCGTATGGTTTTACCGATATTCACTCCGGAAAATTTACGTATGTTATTTTTACGTCTATGCGGCGAATATCGCTGGGAAATGTGCAAACGTACACAAGGCTCCCATTGGAACGATCCAAGTAGCAATTCTTTAACCGGTGATTACTTCGATTATTTACAGTTTTACCGCAAGAACAATGACTTGTCAGCGGACGCAAAAGAAAAAGTAAAAACCCTACTTACTAAGGCCAGAAACAGTATTAAAGAAGCATTTGTTTTGGACTATCTTGTTTGGGTTGCTTATGAATCGGAAGGCTCTCCAAGATTAAACAAGGTAGCACGTAACATTATGTTCAACCACTGTCCGTTCCCGGCAGAAACAAGAAAAAAATTAACTTCCAACCCAATTTATCTTTCAGTGATACAACGACACAATTCTAAGTATGAACAGTTGTCCCACCGAATGAATAATCTTTGTCAAAAGATTACCAATGCCGGAAAAGACCTACCCGATGAATTTCGACAGGAAGTTGCATTTTTTGACAAATAAGTGTTGACAAACAAGACAACGCACTATATAATAATCTTACTTGAAGAGATTCAAGTGTTTTGCTTTTATAGCAAAAAAATTCCCCTTTTACACAGGTAAGCCACCGATTCGTCGGTGGCTTACTACATTTAGAGTAAAATATTAAAATGTAAAGGATTTATTATGTATCAGAATTATATTTTTGATTTATATGGAACTTTGGCAGACACTCATACAAATGAAGGCAAGCATTATCTTTGGAACAAATTATCCTCTTTTTTTTCAAGTTATGGCGCTATGTATACTCCGGGCGAATTAAAAAAAGCCTATTTTCATTACGTTCACAAAGAAGAGTCAAAACAAACTGTTCCACACGCCGAAATACAGTTGGATGGAGTTTTTGAGCAATTGTTCTTAGACAAGGGCATCTCACCGGACCGCTCTCTTATTGAAGCCGTAGGAAACATAATGCGTATCTTATCCCGCGACTATATTAAGTTGTATGATGGTGTTATGGAATTTCTTTTAGATTTAAAGAAAAAAGGAAAAGGCATCTATTTGCTCTCCAATGCCCAAAGACTCTTTACAGAAAGCGAATTAAAAGTGTTAGGTATTTATGATTTATTTGACGGGATATACATTTCTTCAGACAAAGGTGTCAAAAAGCCATCACCAAAGTTTATGGAAATGCTCCTTACAGAATATAATCTCGACAAAACAAATTCTATTATGATTGGCAATGACTGTAGTTCAGACGTAGCCGTTGCAAATGCTTGTGGTATGGATAGTCTCTTTATACATGCAAATATTTCTCCGCCTTTACCGGATGAAATTCCTGCCACATATGCCATTTTAGATGGCGACTTCAGAAAAGTCGCACCACTTATATTGAAATAATTATATATTTATAAGCAAAAATGTCACCGGTTCTTATTTCCCGGTGACATTTCTTTATAATCTTGTTCTACTTTATTGCTTTATTTTAAAAGTAATACAGAGTAAACCGGCATATTAATTACGCCATCTGTAATTTCAATTTTTGTATCTGCCTGTGTAATCAAAACACCTGCCATAGTAGCTTCTTTAGCTTCCACACCGTTTACTGTAAGACCTGATAAATCAACCGTACAATTTTCTGAAGAAATATTGAATACGAAAACCATTTCTTCGCCTTCATATGTTTTCTTAAGTACACAAATATTATCATCAGAGTATGCTTCTTCAAAAGAAACATCTCCTCTTGCAATAATCGGATACTGATTTCTAAGCTTAATTGTGTGTTTTACAAAGTTATAGATAGAATATGGATTGTCTGCCTGTTCTTCCAAGCTGCCATATTTCATTGCTACAGGACTTGAATTCGGGCCTACACACATACCTTCCGCTGTACTATCTGTATACCACTGCATTGCACATCTCTTATTTGGATCTTCGCCTGAACCTTTCATACCAAGTTCATCCCCATAATACAGGAATGTATTACCTGTCATCATTTGATTAAGAGCCAATGCAATTTTGGTCTGATTTTCACCAAACTCACCTGAGTAATATCCTGCGCTTCTTGCCTGGTCATGATTGGTATAGAACGGTGCATCAATATAATTCGGATTCTGTTCAGCATATACGCCATCAACCCTTGCAACTTCCTTTCCATAGGTTGATGCATTTTTCCCTGACATATGTTTTACACTGTTTGCAATAATACCTGAAGTATTAGAAAATTCAAAATTGAATACACTATCAATTCCACTTGATACGTATTGACTACATATAGCCATATCTTCAATCCATGCTTCCCCTACGATATATGCATCTTCATCAATTCCTTTTACATAGTCATTAAACCATGTCAGCACTTCTATATTCTTACCATTGCTTCCTGAATAAAACTCTTTTACAGCATCCAAACGGAAACCTGCAACACCTTTTTCAAGCCAAAAGCTTGTAATATCTTCGAATTCTGCTCTCACCAACTCACTGCCAAGATTCATATCCGGCATTTCACTCCAGAACTGACATTCATAATACCAATCCGTTCCACTTACTTTTGTATAGCCTGATGCACTTTCCTTCTGGAAATGGTAGTAATCAAAATATTTACAATCCTCTACACTTGGTTCACCATCTCCCAAAGATTTCAAATAATTGGTAGCTTCTTTGAACCAATGATGCTGCGACGATGAGTGATTTAATACCAAGTCAATAATAACATCGATACCTCTTTCATCACATTCCGCAATCAACTCTTCAAAATCTTCTAATGTACCATATTCACTGTCAATATCTTTGTAATTAATCACATCATATTTATGATAGGTTGTTGATGGCATAATCGGCATCAACCAAATACCTGTACATCCAAGATCAGTATCGGTTGTCGGATCACCATCATTGATATAATCCAACTTAGAAATAAGCCCTTGAATATCACCTATTCCATCGCCGTCACTATCACAGAACGAATATACAAATACTTCATAATAGTTACGATATTTATCATCAAGCATATTAAGTTCTGCAGTGTTTACTTCATCCATCTGGGATAAAACTACTGCATCATCCGGATTTTCTGTATTGCTATCAGCATTATTTCCGCACGCTGTCATAACAAGCATTGCTGATGCCAAAAGCAAAGAAATCAATCTCTTTTTCATATTTCCTATCTCCTTTAAATTTAAAAAGAAAAGGGAGCCTTGGAACAAGACTCCCTAAATAACCATTAACCTTTAACGGCACCAGCCATACCTTCAACATAGTATCTCTGCATAATAACGAATAAAATTGAAATCGGAATGGAAATACATACCGCTGCGGCACAGAAAGGTGTATACCAGTTAACGAGGTATTCTTTTTCCAACATCTTCCACATACCAATAGCAACTGTGTATTGATCCATTTCAGCACGACAAATAACTTTTGCAAATACGAAATCTGTCCATGGACCAATAAATGAAGTTAAAACTGTGTAAACGATAATTGGTTTACTAAGTGGAATAGTAATTCTTGTGAAAACCTGGAATTTCGTTGCACCATCAATTGTTGCTGCTTCGTCAAGTGCCTTCGGAATTGTATCGAAGAAACCTTTCGCGATGTAGAAACCAAGTCCCGAACCACCGGAATATACCAAAATCAAACCAACTTTAATCATATCACCCTGTGTTAATTCAAATGCCTTTAAAATATAGTAAGTAGCTACCATAGACATAAATCCAGGGAACAAACCAATAATCATCGCAATGTTCATAAATGTCTTTCTAAGTTTAAAACGAAGTCTTGACATTGTATAAGCAACTGCTAATACTGAGAAACTTGAAATTATACATACAAAACACGCAATAATGAATGTGTTCATAAACATCTGTGGAAAATTCAAGTTTGAAGTATCTGTCCACAATTTAATGTAGTTATTAAATGTCCATGCCTTAGGCATAAACGTTTTAAAGTAAGCACCTTTTTCATCACGAAAACTTGTAATGATTACCCAGAAAATAGGAAGTAACCATACAAAAGCCATAATAGCTAAACCAACGTGAACAATCGAGTTCACTATAATTTTTTTTGCTTTTGCTCCACCTTTTTTCATTAGCTGAATTCCTCCTCATTCTTATATGATCCGGTATTCTGATATGTAGCAAGAGCTACAATCGCTAAGACGATGAATGTCATAATACCAATTACGGCACCTAAGTTGTAGTACTGTTTATCAATAGTCAACTTATACAGCCATGTAACGAGAAGGTCGGTTTTACCTGCCGTATTTTCAACCGGCGTCGGGTTACCGCCTGATAACAGGAAGATAACGTTAAAGTTATTAATATTACCTGTAAACTGTGTAATCATATATGGTGTTGTTACGAACAACATATATGGCAATGTAATTTTGAAGAATGTTACAATTGCATTTGCACCATCAACCTTAGCTGATTCATATAATTCAGCCGGGATGTTCTGCAAGATACCTGTTACCTGTAACATTGTGTATGGGATACCTACCCATAAGTTGATTGCAATAACTGAAACTCTCGCATATGTTGTATTAGTCCAGAACGGTAATGCTCTATCAATCCATCCTAACTCCAATAATAAGTTATTTACAGGACCCTCCTGACTTAACATCGTTCTCATAATAAGTAATGATACGAACTGTGGAACTGCAATTGAGACTACGAAACAGAATCTCCAAAATGCTTTAAATCTTGTTCCTTGTCTATTGATAACGATTGCTAAAATCATACCAAATAAGTAGTTAAGGAATGTAGCAAATACAGCCCATACAATTGTCCAACCAAGTACTGACCAGAATTCCTGACCGATTGTATTGTTAAAGTTCAATACGTCGCCAAAGTTTTTAAGACCTACCCAGTCAAAAAGAATCAATTTATTCTGATTTCCGTTGCCCGGCCATGCTTTACTATAGTTAGTAAACGCCATACATATCATAAAAATCAATGGTAAAACTGTGAATGCAGTAATACCTGTAAGAGGTACTGCTAACAACAATTTATGTAAATTTGTATCAAACAAATCCTTAATGTCATCTTTAATTGATTTCAAACGCACACCTGCTTTTTTCAAGCACTGTGCTTTGTATGCACTCTTTAATGATGCACACCATGCCATAATGAAAAATACTGTAATACCAATAGCAATTACACCATATAACAAAATTAAAACGGAATTATGTCCAGCTTCATAGACAAATACCTGTTTCTTTTCATTCCAAACCTTCTGCTGTTCAAGCCAACCAAGGCTTGGTAACATTTGAATGAATCCGATACCTTTGGTTACCATAAACCAAATGTATGCGACTTCGATTCCTAAGAATAACAGACCCTTAACGATCTGTCCACGTACCATATTCCCAAAACCCATAATAAGCATAGTAATGTATGTAAACACATCACCTTTTGTCAACGCAGCTTTTACGGTATAAGGAGTATAAAATTCATCTAATTCTTTAATTCGTATTTTCTTTCCAGATGATTTACCCACAGCACAACCTCCTGCCGACATAGTCGGAATTATTTTCTTCTCTAAAGAAATAATTCCAAGGTGTCCTTCCGGAGCACCTTGGAACACTTATTTCTAGATATATACTATTTTCTTAAATTAGAAATTAGTTACCATTTACAGCATTGTTGAATGCTTCTGTTTTTTCAGCTGCATTGTCATGTGTAATATCGCCAGCGTTTAATTCTGTACCCATGTTAGCTGCTGGTGTCCACCAGTTACCCATGTTAGCACAGTATGGCTGCATGATTGAGCAGTTAGCGTATACTTCGCTGATTACACCAACGATTGGATCGTCAGAAAGTACTGTTGCCATGCTGTTAAGAGCCGGGATTGTACCACGAGCTTCGTATCTAGCCTGCTGAGCTGATTCGCCTGCTAAGTAAAGAGCTAATGCTGTAGCAACTTCTGGATATTCTGTTGTAGCTTTAATACCGAAAGCTTTAGAACCAGAGAAGTTCTTTAACTGACAAGCTGTACCATCAACTGTGATTGTAGGAAGTGCAGCAACACCAAAGTTATCGCCAAGAGCTTCTTCAGCGTTTGCTCTATCCCATGTACCAGAGAAAGCAGCTGCGATTGTGCCATCAGCTAATCCGCTCATAGCATCACCGAATTCACCGTTTTTGAAGTTAGCGTTTGCTACTAAGTCTACTAAGTAGTTTGTAGCTTTAAGACCGTTGTCACCACCAACGTTGATACCAGCATCGTTATCGTTAACACCGCCGAAGAATTCAGCGCCTGTTGCTAAGTAGAATGCTTCAATGTACCAAGAGTTTGTTAATGGGAACATTACAACACCTTTTTCAAGCATTGTTTCTAATGATTTAACATCATCAGCTGAGTAGATGCTTGTGTTGTAGTACATAAACCATGTGTTTGATTCATATGGGATACCGTAAACAGCACCGTTGTCTGAAATAGAATCAACATATGTTTTACCAAAGTTGCTTGTTACGAATTCAGCTGTTGTACCACCTAATTCAGCGATAGCGCCAGCTGCGATTAAGTCTGCTAAGTTGTCGTTTGCGTAGCAGAATACGTCAGCTGCTGCGTCAACGTCCTGTGTAACAGTTGCTTTTGCATCACCTTCAGCACAAACGCCGTAGTTGAATGTGATGTCCCATGTTGGGTGTTCAGCTGCGAATGCTTCACACTGTGTCTGTAACCATGGATTGTCTTCTGACTGATCTTCTGAAGGAGCCCATACTGTAAGTGTACATGTGATAGCTTCTTCTACTGTGTCATCACCAACTGCTTCATCTACAACAACGTCATCGCCAGCTGGTTCTGTTGTGTCGCCACAGCCTGCAAATGTTGCGATCATTGCTGTAGCTAAAAGTAATGCTAATACTTTCTTTTTCATAATCAATTTCCTCTCCTTTTTTATAAGTATAGATAGCATCTATATAAAACACATCGCTGCGCTTTATATCAAATTAATGAAGTAGTACTTAAGGTGCATAAACACCCTATGCGCCATTTCTAGTTCATTGTAATTCTTTTCTTCCATTTAGTCAAGTACAACCTATGTTTTTTTACATTATTGACGGATTTTCAGATTTGTTTTTGTGCAAAGTTACTAATTTGAGATTTTTACTTGCCTTGTTTCATTTCATATGCTATAATGCTATTCGTTGGTGCAAATCAACAATATTCCTAGGGGAATAGTACAGCGGTAGTGCGGCGGTCTCCAAAACCGTTAACGGGGGTTCGATTCCCTCTTCCCCTGCTAAAAAAGCCTTGAACTTAGTTGTTCAAGGCTTTTTTCAAGTTTATACTATATTAAATCTATTGCTTCCGACACATTGGAAACCGGAATGATTTTAATACCTTCTATATTTTTTACTCTTTCCACGCATCCTGTAGGTATTACACAAGTTGTAAATCCAAGTTTTTTTGCTTCATTTACCCTGTTTTCTATCATATTTACGCTTCGTACTTCTCCACTGAGACCGATTTCTCCCACAAATACCATTTTGTCGGAAACTGCTCTGTTTTTATAGCTTGATGCAATCGCCATAACAATCGCCAAATCAATTGCAGGCTCACCGATTTTCATTCCTCCGGCCAGATTCACATATGCATCACAATCTCCCAATTGCATTCCTGCTCTTTTTTCCAGTACGGCCATAAGAAGATTTACTCTGTTAAAATCCGTCCCGTTAGCCTGACGTCTGGGATTGCCGAAATTCGACCTGCATATAAGCGCCTGAATTTCCAGTAAAAGCGGTCTTGTTCCTTCCATAGAACAGGAAACAACAGAACCACTGGCATTTTCCGGCTTTCCATCCAGCATAAATTCTGAAGGATTTGCCACTTCTCTTAAGCCCTCTCTTTGCATTTCGAAGACACCAATTTCATTGGTTGAGCCAAAACGATTTTTCACTCCTCGCAAAATACGATACGACGCATGTCTGTCCCCTTCAAAATATAATACGGTATCCACCATATGTTCCAGCATTCTCGGGCCTGCCACGGTACCTTCTTTTGTCACATGTCCCACAACAAACACCGATACATTCAGACCTTTTGCAAGTTGCAATAAAACTCCGGTAGACTCCCTGACCTGAGAAACACTGCCCGGGGCAGCACCTACTTCTTCATTATACATAGTCTGAATGGAATCAATAATTACAACCGCCGGTGAATGTTTTTTTATCTGTTCTGTAATGCTTTGAAGATTGGTTTCGCACAACAAAAGTAGTTCATTGCCAAATTGACCGATTCGGTCGCCTCTGATTTTTATTTGTTTTAACGACTCTTCACCCGAAACATACAGTACTTTCAGTCCTTTATCCGATAATTCTTTGCATACCTGCAAGAGTAATGTAGATTTTCCGATTCCCGGGTCGCCACCCACAAGCGTTAATGAACCGGGCACAATTCCGCCACCCAGCACTCTGTCCAGTTCCGGCATCTGCGTCGATATCCGTTTTGTCTCATCCGTTGTCACTTTAGAAAACTGAACCGGTTCATTGATTTTCAAGCCAATCAAATCGCTGCTTTTGTGATTTTTGCCTTTTGATGCCCGTTCCTTTGGTTCCTCCACAAAAGTATTCCAACTCTTGCATCCCGGACATTGTCCCATCCACTTTGCCGATTCATAGCCACATTCCGTGCAAAAAAACACGGTATTGGTAGATTTTGCCATACTAGTTAGTCTCCTTATTAATTGTCTGCTCAAAAAACAAAATGCCTTTTTACCATAAATATAATAAGAATAAAAAGGCATTTTAAACTATTTATTTTGTTATTTTGACAGGCACTTCGGTTCCTTCACCCAGTTCAACACTGATACTGAGTTTACCACTCATATTTGTCTTCATATCACCGACCTTTTCGCCGTTAACAAAGACATTGTATGTTTCATCTTCCGAAAGCCCTACAGTCAATTGTGCATCTTCTTTTCCCGAAACAAGAAACTCTACTCCATTCTCATTTGCAACAAATCCGTTAACACTGGTTCCCGGTACAGATTCGTAAGCAAACACACCATCTTTTTCCAATCTGGTAATTCCCTGGAAAGTTTTTACTTTATAAGAACTACCCGCAAATGGGAAGTCTTCTACTTTTGCCTTCTCAGCAAGCTCGTAGTTACCAAAACTGAGCGAAGCATCATTTTCAGAACGAATTAATTGCTCTACAATTGCCATATCTTATGTCCTCCAAACAATATATGTTTACTATAATAGTATAATATATTTTTATATTTTCTTCCAGTAAAATCTGTCGTTTTTTATGCTTCTTTGACAGAAAATGTTACCTTTTCATCTTTGACCAACACAGTCACATCGTCATTTGCTTTTACTTTACCTGCAAGAATTTCTTCTGCCAGTGAATCTTCCACTGCTGACTGGATTCCTCGTTTCAAAGGTCTGGCTCCCATTTTGGCATCTGCATATTTCTTCACCAAAAATTCTTTAACCTCTTTCGAGAACGTAAGATGAATATTTAATTGTTCCTTGCAACGTTTTGCCAGTGCATTTGTTAACAAATCCATTATATCCATCATATTCTGATGATTAAGGGCATGAAAAACCATAATTTCATCAATACGGTTTATAAATTCCGGTTTAAACGTACGCTTCACTTCCTCCATAACACCTTGTTTCATCTTCTCATAATCTTTTTCCACGCTGCGTTCGGTCTGAAAGCCCAGATTTTTCGGTTCCATAATTCTTTTTGCCCCAACGTTGGAGGTCATTATCAGAATCGTGTTTTTAAAACTCACTTTTCTTCCCTTGGCATCTGTAATATGACCATCATCCAGAACCTGTAATAAGACATTGAACACATCCGGATGTGCCTTTTCAATTTCATCAAACAAAACTACCGAATAAGGATTCCTTCGCACCTTTTCACTCAATTGACCACCTTCGTCAAAACCCACATATCCGGGCGGAGAGCCAATCATCTTGGAAACAGAGTGTCCTTCCATATACTCCGACATATCGACACGGATAATTGAGTTTTCAGAATCAAACATCGCCTGAGCCAAAGCCTTTGAAAGTTCCGTTTTTCCAACACCCGTAGGTCCCAGGAATAAAAATGACCCGATCGGTCGATTTGGATCTTTAAGACCAACTCTTCCTCTTCTTACCGCTTTTGCGACAGCAGTAACCGCTTCATCCTGTCCTATAACACGCTCATGAAGTATTTTTTCAAGTTTCAAAAGTTTTTCGCTTTCTTTTTCCGCAAGTTTTGTCACAGGAATTTTTGTCCAGACTGACACAATCTTTTCAATGTCGCCTTCTGTCACAACTGCACTTTCGCTCAACGCACCTTCCGATGCTTTTTTTGCTCTTTCATACTTTTTACGCAGTTTTTCCAGTTCTTTGTTAATTTCGGCAGCCATGTCGAGTTCTTTTTCCACAAGAGCCGTTTCAAATTCCTGTTCTTTCTGCCGTATTTCATTACTCAGTTTTTCAAGTTTAGCTGTTTCCTTGGCAGAATACAATCTTATAGATGCAGCCGCTTCATCTAAAATATCAATCGCTTTATCCGGAAGGTTTCGGTCATGAATATATCTGACAGATAATTCCACTGCTGCTTTAATCGCCGATTCACTAACTTTAACATTATGATGTTCTTCATATCCGGATATGATTCCTTTTAAAATCTCAAGAGTTTCTTCCTTCGTCGCCTCTTCCACATGGACCGGTTGTAATCTTCTCTCCAGCGCGGCATCACGTTCCACATACTTACGATATTCTGATAGAGTTGTAGCACCAATTAACTGAATTTCGCCTCGTGCCATAGCAGGCTTCAAAATATTAGACGCATCAACACCACCTTCTGCATCTCCTGCACCGATAATGGTATGAATTTCATCAATAAAAAGAATGACATTTCCTCTTTCTTCAATTTCAGCAAGAATTTTTCTCAGTCTGTCTTCAAACTCACCTCTATACTTGGTTCCTGCCAAAATAGCGGACAAGTCTACCGAAAGAACCCTTTTTCCTCTTACTGTTTCCGGAACTTCTCCTTTTACGATTTTGCCCGCAAGACCTTCAACAATAGCAGTTTTCCCGACACCCGGTTCTCCCAAAAGGCATGGGTTATTTTTTGTCCTTCTACTTAAGATTTGAATCACTCTTTTGATTTCATCTTCACGTCCGATTACCGGATCAATTTTTCCGACTTCTGCCAAGTGAGTCAAATCACGGCTGAACTGTTCCAAAATCGTCTTTTGTTTTCCTTTATTCTTATTTTTGGCCAAATCAACTTTATATAAATTGCCGTCTTCGCCCATAGCAATAAGCACATCTATATAAATTCTTTGTGTAGAAACTCCAAGTGTATTAAGCAATCTGATTGCCACATTATCGGAATCTTTAATTAATGCCAGCAAAATATGCTCTGTTCCGATTTTTTCATAACCAAAACGCTCCGCCTGTACCCCCGCTTCTTCGAGGACAGCCATTGCCTTAGGCGAATATCCATCTTTTTCTTTTACGGCAACTTTGTAATCCGGTGCAATTAAATCCGCCATCAAATCTTTAATCTTGGTATAATCCACACCATTATCCTGCAAAACCTTAGACGCTATCGCCGTATTTTCTTTCAAAAGTCCAATCAGAATATGTTCGGTTCCAACATAATTCTGATGAAATCTTCTCGCTTCTTTCTGTGCAAGTATTAATGCTGCTTTCGCTTTTTCAGTATAATTCGACTTCATAAGTCAATACCTCCAAAAATGTAAACAAAGACGGTGCAAGGCACCGTCTTTTGTAATTTATTCATCATCTTCGTCAAAATCCAAAAATCCAAATTCCAGTTCATCATTATCTTCTAAAAAGTTTTTTGCTTTCCAAGATAATTTATTCTGCGAAGGTTTTTCTCCCATCCCCTGCATATTTGTTCTGTTTGACACATCGTTCTGCGAACCCGTTTTCTGATTAGATGTCGTTTGCGTTTTTGTAAGCATCTGCGGTTTCGCAAGCGTCTGTGGACGTACATTACTCTGTGTTCTTTCTGCATTCTGACTTCTCGTAACGTTCTGACTTCTTGCAGAGCTTTGACTTCGTGTGCCGTTTTGTGTTCTTCTATATCCGGAATTACCCTGTTCTTCTTTCATTTTTAAAATATAAAATGCAATGGCTACACCCATCATAACCAAAAGACAAATCGTGATAATAAGACCTATTTTTAGGCCAAAATTAGCTCTCGACAGGTCATCTATCTCGTCCTGTTTATCTTTGCTAACTGTTAACAGCTGGTCAATCTTATAACGCTGGTTGGCAGTTCTGTCGTAAAGATACCAGATATAATTTCCACTTTCATCTGTTGTATAGACAGCTTCATAATTTGTTGTTGGAGCAGGAATGTTCGGCTTCACTTCATCTTCATTTTCCACCTCAATAACCTGTTCCGGTTCCTCCTCCGGTTCTTCTTCCTCTATAATTGTTACCAAATCAGAGCGGATAAAACCTTTTTTGGATGCTCCACCATCTACATAAGACACATAATACCACATCTTACCATCAGGTCCCTGTGCCGTTCCGCTAATAGTAAAAATCTGATCCTGATTCAATCTGTCAACTTCTTCACTACTTGTAGTCGCCTGCTTACGTACTTTTACATTGTTTGTACTGGTATGTCCCCGCTGTGTATCTATCGGAGTCACTTCCGAATCTCCGGTTGTGGTATTGGTAGTTGTACTTTGGCTCGGTGTCTGTTCACCACTTGCCAAGGTAACAAAGTCAGAACGGATATAACCATATTCGTTTGAATTAATTAATACTTTATACCAAACCTTGCCATCTGTGCCATCAACCGCATCAACTACATCCAAATCATCCCCTGCACGAACGCTGGCAACCATTTCAGCCGATGTGCTTGCTTGTGCGCGAACTTTAACCGAACTTCCGGTAACTTCGCCTGTAGTTCTTGTGAACGCATAGCTTTCCATACCAAATTGCAACCAAATAAACATGCAACATAAGATTCCAAATACGATATAAGTTCTTTTACCAAATAATCTTCTCATCATCTTGTAACCTTCCTTATAACCTTTCTCAGGCTTCATCAATCGCTTTTCCAATATCATTTCTCATATATTTGTTATCAAATTCTACCCATTTGGTAGCTTCGTAAGCATTTTTTCTTGCTTCCTGAAGATTTTTCCCGGTTGCGGTTACGCCCAAAACTCGACCGCCGTTTGTCACAAAACCTTCATCAGTTTTCTTTGTGCCTGCGTGGAAACAATAATATCCTTCATTCTCATTGAATTTATCAAGCCCCTTAATCAAGAAACCTTTTTCATAAGCTACCGGATATCCTTCTGATGCGAGTACCACACAAACAGCTGCATTATCTTCAAACTGTAAATCAATCCGGTCTAACGTACCATCGATACATGCTTCCATTACTTCAATAATATCATTTTTTAATCTCGGCAATACTACCTGCGCTTCCGGATCGCCAAATCTTGCATTGTATTCAAGTACTCTTGGTCCGTTAGGCGTCAGCATAAGTCCGAAGAAAATAATTCCTTTGAATTCTCTTCCTTCTTTCGCCATTGCATCCACAGTCTGCTGATAAATATATTTTTTACAGAACTCATCTACCTCTTCTGTATAGAACGGGCTTGGTGAAAAAGTACCCATACCGCCTGTGTTAAGACCTGTATCACCATCTCCTGCTCTCTTATGATCCTGAGCAGATGTCATTGTCTTGATTGTTTTTCCATCCACAAAAGAAAGCACAGATACTTCTCTACCTGTCATAAACTCTTCTACTACCATTTTATTTCCGGCAGTTCCGAATTTCTTATCGCACATAATAGACTGTACACCTTCAATTGCCTCTTCGTGGTCGTTACAAATTAAAACACCTTTTCCAAGTGCCAATCCGTCAGCTTTCAAAACAATTGGGTATTTAGCTGTTTCCAAATATAAAAGTGCCTCTTCCGGAGTTTCAAAGTTTTCATAGGCAGCTGTCGGAATATTGTATTTTTTCATCAAATCCTTTGAAAATGCTTTGCTTCCTTCCAAAATAGCTGCATTTTTTCTCGGTCCGAATGTACGGATTCCTGCATTTTCCAATTCATCAACAAGACCACCTACAAGCGGGTCATCCATTCCTACGATAGTTAAATCAATTTCTTTTTCTTTGGCAAATGCAACAATTCTGTCAAATTCCATAGCACCAATCGGAACACATTCTGCAATCTGACCAATTCCCGCATTTCCCGGAGCACAATATATTTTGCTCACTTTTTCACTTTTTGCCACACTTGTGGCAATTGCATGTTCTCTACCGCCGCTTCCTACGATTAAAACTTTCATTATATCCTCCATAGACATATCTTATCTAAAATTATACTGTATATACAACTTTATATTGTATTATGCCGTTCTGCAATCATTTGAACAGCTTTGGGTAAAATAATCCATTCCGCCTGTTCCATAACCCTTTGTTGCAACACCTTTGGCGTATCGCCCTCTTGCACCTCCACAGCCTTCTGCATAATAATCGGTCCTGTGTCTGTACCTTCATCCACATAGTGAACAGTAGCTCCCGTCACCTTTACCCCTCTTTCAAGAGCCGCTTCGTGCACCTTCAAACCATAATAGCCGGTTCCACAAAACGAAGGAATCAAAGATGGATGAATATTGATAATCTTACCACTGTATTTTTCTATCATTTTCGGTGGAATCACCACCAAAAATCCTGCAAGTACAATCAAATCCGGGTTTGCTTCATCTACAGCTGCAAGTAACGCCTCATTAAACTCTGCTCTGGTAGCAAACTCCTTCGGTGTTACAACACAGCCTTCAATCCCGTGCTTTTTTGCTCTTTCTAAGGCAAAAACTCCCGGATTGTTGCTGATAACCCTTACAATCTGCGCCCCCTGAATCGTACCATCTTCAATGCGATCTATGAGTGCCTGTAAATTTGTACCTCCGCCTGATACACAGGCAAGAATTCTTAACATAAACGTACTCCTTTTTCACCGTTTTCACAGTGTCCAACCACATATGGTGTTTCTCCGGCTGCTTTGATTGCTTCCATAACAGTGTCTACATCTTCTTTGGCTACCGCTACAATCATACCAAGACCCATATTGAAGGTATTGTACATCATTGTTTCTTCGATTCCTCCCACCTTCTGCATCAATTTGAAGATAGGAAGAACTTCATAACTGTCTTTTTCTA
>CAZMND010000019.1:0-27441 GCA_964567585.1 uncultured Lachnospiraceae bacterium | reverse complement strand
AAATGATTGAAGAACAAAAACCGGATTATGTTATTGTAACTTCAATAGACAGAACGCACCATAAATATATTAAACGTGCTATGGAGTTGGGCTGCGATGTTATAACAGAAAAACCAATGACAATGGATGAGGTGAAATGTAACGTAATTCTTGATGCTATTGAAAAAACAGGAAGAAATCTAAGAGTTACTTTTAATTACCGATATGCTCCTCATAATTCTAAAATTCGTGAACTTATTATGAATGACACTATCGGTAAGGTTAACCAGGTACACTTTGAATGGTGTCTTAATACTTCACATGGTGCCGATTATTTTAGAAGATGGCACAGAGATAAGAGAAACAGTGGTGGATTAATGGTTCATAAATCAACACATCATTTTGACCTTGTAAACTTTTGGTTGGATACATATCCTGAAACAGTATATGCGCAGGGCGGTCTTAAATTCTACGGCAGAGAAAATGCTGAAGAAAGAGGTATTACTAAATTTTATTACAGAGCCCACGGCAGTGAATACGCTAAGGATGACCCATTTGCGCTTCACATGGAAGGTAATGAGTGGTTTGAAAATAGTTTCTTAAAAGCAGAACACGAAGATGGATATTTAAGAGACCAAAGCGTATTTGGAGATAATATTTCCATTGAAGATACCATGAATGTATTGGTTACTTATAACAATGGTGCAGTAATGACATATGCCTTAAATGCATATTCTCCAATAGAAGGATTTAACGTTTCTTTTACAGGTACAAAGGGAAGAATTGAAATGCATGTAAGAGAAAAGGCTTATGTAAGCGGTTCGGGTTCATCTGCTGCAGAAGGTGCTACTGCATTTGAAAAGATTATTGTTTATCCAATGTTTGGAGAGGCGTATGAAGTTGAAATTGAAAAAGGTGAAGGCGGACACGGTGGCGGTGACAATGTTCTTCGTGAAGATATTTTTGGTACCCCTGTTAACGATCCTCTTAACCGTGCTGCATCTCATGTTGACGGTGTATCAAGTATTATGACCGGTATATGTGCCAATAAATCTATGGCAACAGGAATGCCTGTTAGAGTTGAAGATGTTTTGGGGCGAAAGATCAAAGATTTATAGAAAATTGTTTCTAGGAAAATCATGATATTCAATTGAATCATTTTAGTCTCGAAACACGGGCGGGAAATAATCCTGCCCGTGTTTTGAGACTAGGGCAGGAAATCGTGTTGTGTCATTTTTGGAAAAGGAAGGTATAAGAATATGGATCTGGTGTTTGTTGACGATAAATTCAACGTGAAAAAGGAGAGTAAATATATGATTTTGGCAAATGGGATAATTGTCGATGAAAACTTCAAACTCAGAAAATGTGATTTGCGGATCGAGGGCGAAAAGATTGCTGAGATAGGCCAGGGACTATCCGAAGAAGGAAAAGGGGCTGAATCTAGTGGGGAAATATTTGATTTAAGTGGCAGATATATTCTGCCGGGCTTTATCGACACACATATTCATGGAGCTTATGGTAAAAGAATTAGTGATAAAGATGTGGATTTAAGCAGGATTACCCGTTTTGAAGCGACTCAAGGGGTAACGGGAATCGCCATTACTACAGCATCTTCTGAATTTACTGCTCTGCTGGCGGAAATGGAGTGTGCAGCATCGGCAGCAATGGACAAGCCGAAGGGAACAAAAATTCTTGGTATCCACGCAGAGGGGCCTTTCTTAAATAGTAAACGAAAGGGCGCGATGAATGCAAACAATATCATTGCGCCTGATATAGAGAAGCTGGATATCATGATCAAACATAGCAAGGGGTTCTTAAAGATTATTACCATTGCACCGGAATCACCGGGAGCACTGAAGTTGATTCAGCATGCGGCAGCAAAAGGACTGATGGTTTCCCTGGGACACACGGATGCCACGTTTGAAGAAGCCCAAGCAGGTATTAAGGCCGGTGCCTCTCAGAGCACTCATACCTTTAATGCGATGCGTTTATACAATCACAGAGAACCGGGTGTGTTGGGTGCTGTATTACTTTCGGATGAGGTGACCTGTGAGATGATTTGTGATTATGTGCACTTACATCCTGCCACCTGTGAGATGATTTACCGTATGAAAGGGGCAGACCATATCAGAATGGTCAGTGATTCCGGTCATGCTGCGGGAATGGATATAGCGGAATTTGAAGTGAATGGTATTATGCGTTATGTAAAAGACGGTGTGGTCCGTCTGGCAGACGGAACTATAGCTGGCAGTGCCAAAACCCTTTTGGATGGAGTGAGGAATCTGCTGAAAGCAGGAATTCCTATGGGTGATGTGACGAAAATGGCATCCTATAATCCGGCAAAAAGTCTGAAGCTGGAACAAACGACGGGAAGCATTGCAGTAGGAAAATGTGCAGACCTGGTGGTGTTGAATAAGGATTATGATGTAGAGTACACGTTTGTGAACGGTGAATGTGTGTACAGGAAGGAATAGCCTGATGCACAGGTACACAGCAGAGAGGTGGATGAAATGACTTTGGGAATAGACGTTGGCGGCACCAATATAAAGTTCGGTGTGGTGGATGAAACATATAAGATAATCAAAAAACACACCATCCGTACAGAAGCGGAAAAAGGAGACAGACAGATTGTGTCCAATATTATCTCTAAGTGTCGAGAAATACAAAAGGAATATCCTTTTGATAAGATTGGAATAGGAACTCCGGGAAGAGTAAACAGCGAGCGTGGAGTCTGTATCAGAGCGTCAAATCTGCCATGGCACAATACACCGATCGTAGATATGTTGGAAGCAGAACTTGGCATAAAAGCAGCACTGGCCAATGACGCCACCTGTGCCATCTGCGGAGAACTGCGCGCAGGTACAGGCAGACAGTACAAGGACTTTATTATGATAACCTTGGGTACAGGAGTCGGTGGAGGAATCTGTATCAACGGAAGACCGTATTTCGGTAAGAATGGGGCGGCCGGAGATTTCGGACATATGACTATCAAGTACGATGGTCCAGTTTGCCGTTGCGGTTGCCACGGTTGCTATGAACATTATGCGTCTGTTTCTGCACTGATCAGACAGACAAAAGAAGCTGTGGCAAAAAATCCAGAGAGTCTTTTGGCGAGGTTCGTACAAGATGGTGTTACAGGAAAGAGTGCCTTTGATGCTATGCTTGAAGGATGTAATGTAGCAGCTGATGTGGTAGAACAGTATGCAGAATATGTTGCAGAAGGTATCAGGAATCTGGACAGAATTTTTGCACCGGAAGCAATCGTAATCGGAGGCGCCATTGCAAAACAAAAGGAGAATTTATTGATTCCGATAAGGGAAAAAGTTGGTGGATCAATAAATGTCGTAATGTCAGATTTGGGGAATGACGCAGGCATTATTGGAGCAGTAGTGATTGCAGAAAATAAAAAAAGTTAGTAGTTTGACACTACCCGAAGCAGAGGTATACAGAATGACATATCGAATTATAGCATATAAAGGTACTTTTTCTTCCATTGAGGATGCCGCACATGCGGAAAAGCAGGTGAATTGGCAAAATGATACATTAGAGGAATGTACGGTATGTACGGAAAGCTTTGCGGCTCTTGATCTAAAAAGTGTGCTGGAAGCAAAAAAGAATATCCGGGTGGAGATTTCAGAGCTTGGCGAGTCGGATTTCCGTGGGGATGTACTGGTATTTGTAGGACAGAGATGTGCTATGAAAGCATGTGAAGTTTACAATCTGGACTATGTTTCATTAGAGAAAGAAGAGGAATACAGAATCTGCGGACGATTAGTTGGTGATAAGCAGATTGTATTGCTCTACGGAGGCAGCAGGGCAGGAACCTTGTATGGTGCCGCTGCATATATGGAGTATCATGGCATACGGTTTATTGCACCCGGGGAGCAGGGAACTACTTATCATGCACAGTTAGATCATTCTGCCGAAAGGGAATTTGATATAAGCGAAGCACCTTCTTATGACGTTAGGGAGTGTTATTCCGAGTTTATGTATGATTCACGCTATGATTTATTGTTGTGGCTGGTACATAGCAGGCTCAATTATGTATTTATGCATACCATTCGTAATCCGGAATTAATGCATAAGCTGTGTCTGGCCATGTCAGGGGGTGGACATACCATATGGTATGAATACATGGACATTAATCACGAATATCCTTACAGGCATTCGATATTCGGTGGTGAGGGAAAGCCGGAGGATCCATATCCGGTAAGTCCTCTTTATAAAGGTGATATCAATGGGGATGGCATTCTGACTTACGGGGAAGCACATCCGGAATGGTATGCTGAGACAGATGGGGAACGCAAGCTTTTCAGAGATTACGAATATTATCGTACCAGCAAGTATGCGACCGGTGATTTTATATGTACCTCTAACGAAGACGCCGTGACAGAAATGTGCAGACTTTTAGTGGATTCGCTGAGTAACGGACCATTAAAACATGTAAGCCGTCTTAATTTATATGCTTTGGATAATGGTACTTGGTGTCAATGTGAGCACTGCAGGGGGGAATCCTATACATACAGGATGTTAATGCTTGCATACAAGCTTGATAAGGCTATTAAAAAGGCCACGGAAGAAGGACGTATAACAAGAAAGATATTAATCTTATATGTAATTTATCATGAGACACTTCCGGCACCGGAAAAACCGTTGCCTGAGGATTTTGACTATAGCACGATCTATGGAGAACTTGCGGTGATTGAAAGATGCTATGTGCATAATATCGATGATATGGGCTGTGTGGAAACAAATAAAATGTTGTATGACAGATTGATGTCCTGGGTGGAGAGCGAACATTATAGAGGTAAACTGGGGATCGTAGAGTATTACAATGTGTCAGTTTTTGCATCCATGCCATTTTTGCTTACCGAAAGGATGTTTCATGATATTCCGTTTTATTACAGCATCGGCGTGGAACGCATGAAGTATATGCACATGACAGCAAGCAATCGTGGTGTAAGGGCTTTGAATGATTATGCATATTCCAAGCTTTTATGGAATGTATCCTACGACGGTGAAACATTGAAACATGAATATTTTATTTCAAAATATGGTGAATATGCGGATAAGATGCGTCAAATATACGAAGAATTGGAACGGTGTTGTGCAAATTGCAAGCTGATTAAGCATTATCAGTACTTGGGGGATAAAACCAGAAGACTGGATAGGCAACTTAATAATAAGGAGGAGGTTACCATATTTAATTATAATCACATGAAGTTTGAGGGGCGTGCAGATGACTATCAGGCAGGACCGTCAATGACAGAAACCGTAACCGGATTTGAAGCGTGTTTTAACGAATTTTGTGAGTTTATTAAGGACAAGGACTATACCATTTTTGAAGAGGATTATGAGCAACTGGAATATGGATTGTTTGTTTTGAAATATCTGTACTATAATACTTTGCAAAGGTTGGATAGAGAAGCACAAGTTGGAGAGCAGATTACCTATTATGCAGAAAAACTGAAAAAAATAACCAAACCGCTGGAGGGATACGATGTGAGAAATCGTTTGTGTAAAAACGGGTTGACAGCCAGCAGGGTTGTTTATGAGCAATAATATTGAACGCACAAGTGAGAAGGTAGCTATGAAAAAGATTGATTTACACTGTCATATGACAGCTTTTCCGGAGTATACTCCGAAATGGAAGAATGGTCACCATTTTTTAAGCATGGAGGAGCAACTGGAAGTACATGACAAGCTGGATGTAGAAATGGGAGTAATTCTTCCTATTATTGCTCCGGAATGTCAGTGGATGCTTATGAGTAATGAAGGAGCAAAGCTTCTTGCAGATAAGCGTCCGGATCGATTTACCTGGTTTTGTAATGTGGATCCACGACAGGGTACTTATAATTCCCAATCCGATCTGGATTTTATTATCCGCCAGTATAAAGACATGGGAGCAAAGGGGCTGGGAGAGCTTACCACTCCTTTAGATGCAGATGCTCCAATGATGGACAATCTGTTTGGTGCCTGCGAAAGAGAGCAATTACCGGTACTGATACATATTGCGCCGCAGCATGGCGATGCGTATGGTATCGTGGATGAGCCGGGACTGCCGAGAATCGAAAAGATGTTAAAAAAGCATCCGGACATGAAAATGATTGGTCATTCAGCAGCTTTTTGGTGTGAGATTGGCGAGTATCCTTTAGAGATGCGTAATGCCTATCCAAAGGGCAAAATTGTAAAGGAAGGCAGATTACCACAGCTTCTTAGGGAATGTCCAAATCTGTACTGTGATCTTTCCGCAGGCAGTGGCGCTAATGCTATGATGCGTGATCCGGAGTATGCCGCAAGGTTTATTGAGGAGTTCGCTGACCGAATCTTTTATGGATCGGACGTAGGTGCAACATATAATACGTTCCAATATGAGTTTGATGCATTTCTTATCCAGATGGTGCAGGAAGGCAAGATAAGTCAGACCAATTACGAAAAGATCATTCGTCTGAATGCAGTAATACTGCTGGGGCTGGATAAATGTGACAAGGAGGTTTCTTTATGCAATCAGGAATAATTGCAATTCAAAACGCAGAGGTGGTGCTGGAAAATGGCATCATATGGGATGGCGTGATCCTCGTTGAGGAGGGTAAAATTTCAAAAGTGGGAAGCAGTCGGGAGGTCGATATTCCTAAAGATGCTATTCAAATTGATGCGGAAGGGGCGTATGTTGGCCCTGGCTTTGTGGATCTTCATGTCCATGGCGGCGGAGGATACTCTACTTGTCGTGATCCGGAAAAGGCAGCTGAGCATTTCCTGCGTCACGGTCAGACTACTATTCTGGGTACCCCGGATTACCATATGGACCTGCAGACTTTGCTGGATTCTATAGCGTCTATCAAAGCAGCTATGAAAACGACTCCGTCCATCAAGGGTATTTACATGGAAGGTCCTTATACTAATCCAAATTATGGGTCTCATGCCGATAAAAACCCGTGGCACTGCGGCGTAAATGAGGAAGACTACAAAGCTATGGTGGATGCCGGCGGCACAGACATAAAGGTCTGGACCGTGGATCCGGAGCGTCCGGATCTGGTGCCGTTTTTGTCCTACGCACGGAAGGTTAACCCTGATGTGGTGATTGCCGTTGGTCACAGCCGGGCTACTCCTATGGCAATAAAGGCTTTGGGAAAATATCGTCCTACTTTAATGACGCATACCTTCAATGCTACTGAACGCTTACCGGTTTTCCCTGGTACCAGGGCTTACGGTCCGGATGAGTACTGCATGAAAGCGCAGGATATGTACGCTGAGCTGATCAGCGACTCCAAGGGTATCCATGTTCATCCAGAGATGCAGCAGCTGCTTCTTCATTGCAAGGGTGTAGATAAGGTAGTACTGGTTACTGACAGTACCATTCACAATAACCCTACCCCACCTGAATTTGCTCATGTTCCGGATTTGAATTTTGACCCTACTGGTGATATCGCCGGCAGTAAAATGACCATGGATATGGCTTGCAAAAACATTATGGCCAATACCAGCTGCGGTATTACACAGGCTTTCCGGATGGCCTCTCTGAATCCTGCCAGAGTTATAGGTCTGGATGACAAAATCGGCTCCATTGAAGTAGGAAAGAATGCGGATCTGGTGTTTGTTGACGATAAATTCAACGTGAAAAAGGTAATGCAGGAAGGAAAAATATGCAAATTTTAATAAAGAATCAACCATTGGAACAAGCAGAAAAGATTTACATAGATCATGTTGGCTGGGGGATGGATCAATATGTTCCGGAAACCTATGCAAATTTGGTATATGACGAAACCGGATTTACTATAAAGCTTGTGGTAAAGGAAACAAATCCGCAAACAGAGAAAAAGCATCATCAGGAGGCAGTGTGTCAGGATAGTTGTGTGGAATTTTTTGCAAACTTTGATCCGGAACATTCTGATAAGTATCTGAATTTGGAGGTAAATGCAATCGGTACCATGTATGCTGCTTTTCGCCCGCATCGCTATGAATTTGAGCCGCTTACCAGGGAGGAGATTGAGGGACTTCATATTAAACCTGTCATCAAAGAAGAGTGCTGGCACGTAAGTTATCATATCAGCTTAGAACTTCTTCAGAAAAAGTATCCGGGCTTTACCATGGAAAACTGTAAGTATATTAAGGGAAATATGTATAAATGCGGCGATAAGAACAGGCCGAAGCATTATTTATCTTTATTCCCAATAGAAACGGAGTCACCTGATTTCCATAGACCGGAGTATTTTGGGGTAATTAAGTTAGCATAGGGATTCTTTACTTCCGGATGATATTATACAAACAACAATAACTCTCTTTCCTTTCAAAAGAGAACTACAAGGAGACCTACATTATGATTTTAAAAAAAGACATTGCTCTTTCTATTGTTATTCCAAATGATGCCACAGACCGTGAGCAATTTGCTGCAAATGAGTTGCAAACTTACCTGTACAAAATTTTTGGCAGCACTTTTCCGATTTGTGTTGCAAAAGAAGCCACCAACTCTTTAAAGATTATGATCGGCTGTCCTCGCCGGAATACACTGACATCAAACTACATTTCTGTAGAAGCTTTTGATGCCCTCGTTCCAGGTCCTGAAGGTTTTCTCATTCAGTCTTTTGAAGATGCCATTGTGCTTGCAGGCAGTTCTACATATCCAAACGAATTAGAACGTGGTACGATATATGCCGTATATGAATTCCTGGAAAGATTCCTCGGCTGCTCACTTTCTGCTTATACGAAACAGGATGTCGCCGGTGGCGAATATGTGCCAACCCTTGAACGTATCGATTTATCCGATATCTTCTATGCAAAGGCAAAGGCAGACCTCCCTTATCGAGCAGCATGTGTGCAAAATTCCTCTCACGGAAAAGGCAGGGAGATAAAGCTTATTTATGCCTTCCTGGACTGGCTTTGTAAAAATCGTTACAACTATTTTTATACCTGGAATAGCGTTTATGAGATGCTCAAAGAAAGTGGTATTGTCGAGGAAGCAACAAAGCGAGGCATCCTCTTTAAGGTGGGACATCACGATGCTGTGGATACGCTTTTACCACCGCACGGAAATGCCTATTTCCCGGAGCATTACTATGAAACACATCCTGAATATTATCGCTTGCAGGAAGATGGCACGCACTTTGAAATTGTAAGCCATTGGGGGCAGATGGCACTTTGCTCCAGAAACGATGAGATGATTGCACAGCTCTCAGAAAACCTAATATCCTGGTTAAATCAAAATCCTTTGGTAAAGATTTACTCTTTACTTCCAAAAGACGGCAGAGCACCTCAGTGCTTATGTGAAAAATGTAAAGGTCATACCAAGTCAGAAAACTATGCATATATGATAAACGAATTGGCAAAGCGTGTAGGGAAAGTGCATCCGGATGTAACCATCAATATGATGGCTTATTCAGACCTTTGGACTCCGCCGGAAAATGTCCATTTAGAACCTAATGTAACTGTTACGGAAGCAACCTGGAATCGCTCCACGAATTGGACTCCGGAATGGTACGATACCAGACCGTGGGATGGCTCCGGCCTTCGCCTTGTCGGCAAACCGGATGGCTCATGCCTTACGGATAGCAGATATGAAAAGAATCTGCTTGATTGGCAGGCTGCCGGTGCTAAGGTAAGTTATTACGATTATTTCATGGGTGTATATCCTGCCAGACAACGTTATATCCCTATGGCAGATGAAATGCAGGCAATGTGCAAGCGCTTTATCGAAAAAGATATTGAAGGTACGGAGACGCAGATCGAAGTATTTAACCATTGGAATCACATTTTTAACTTTTATACCTATGGACGAACCAGTTATGACAGTGATTTGTCTATGGAAGATAACCTGGAACGCTTCTGTATTATCTTTGGGAAAGGTGCTTCCTACATTGCAGACAACATTCGTTATGCAGAAAGTGTATTGGATGGACAGGCAGACATTATGAGCGCCGGTATCTACCTTATGCAACACATTGATAAAGAACGTATGTATGAAAACTTTGAAAAGGCTCTCAAAGCTGTAGACACACCTGCTGCCCGCAACAATGTCAGACTGATGCGTATGGCCTTTAGATACTCCGACTTAGAATGTCTGGAAAATTATCTTGACGATGAAAGCGGTTACAAATCTGTGAAGGTTTACACCATTCCTGAACGAGGCGAACTTTTCTATATGCGGGACAACTTCGATACTTACATAAGCGGCGATGGATACGGCATTATGATTCCTGTGCAGGGAGAAGAGGCAAGCTTCGAACCGGACTACTGGTACTTTTTTGAGCAAAATGAATGTGATAAATTATCTTTGGTAGCAAATAGCTTTCGGAGATAGACTTTGCTGATATTAATATTTTGAAAATCAATGTTAAAAGGAAGTATATATTATGAACAATTTATATGCAGGTTTTGCACGTGTTAATGTAACCCCAATGATGGGAATTGGAGTAGCAGGCTATTTTCAAGTACGTCTGGCGGACGGTGTACTGGATGAATTGGAAATTAATGCTCTCGCTTTGTCATGCGGAGATAACAAAGTAGTGCTGCTTAGTATGGACCACGTGGGCATGACCAGAGAAATTACAGATGATTACAGAGCACATGTATGCGATGTTACAGGCATTTCAGCAGAAGCTGTTTACATACATGCTACCCATACACATACCGGTCCACGTTTGATATGGCAGTCTAAGGATGCACTGGAGCAGGAATATTATCAGTTTGTACGTCATAAAATGGCAGATGCGGCAAAACAAGCGTTGGAAGATTTAAAGCCTGCCAGAATGGGCTGGGGCGTTGGACAGGCTCCGGATATTGCTTTTATCAGACGTTTCCGCATGAAGGACGGCAGTGTACGCACTAATCCGGGTGTAAATAACCCGGATATCCTGATGCCAATTGGTGAAGTGGATGAAAGAGTCAGCGTACTGCGGTTTGACAGAGAAGATGCAGAAACATTGGTGTTAGTGAGCTTTGCGGACCATCCGGACACCGTAGGTGGCTGCAAGATCAGCGCGGACTGGCCGGGCTTTACACGCAGAACGGTGGAAAAAGTTTTAGACAATACCAAATGTATTTTCTTTAATGGGGCTCAGGGTGACGTAAATCATGTAAAGGTATTTACAAAAGAAGGTGATTTGAACGGAATGTTTATGGACTTTGATGATGTATCCAGAGGATATGGTCATGCACGTTACATGGGTCGGGTAGTAACAGGCGGTGTGTTACAGGCTTTTGACAAAGTAAAGTATGTAGATGTGGATTCTATCAAGTATAAACAACGAACTATCCATGTACCTTCTAATATGCCAGCCAAGGAAGAATTGCCGGAGGCTCGCCGCATTGATGCTCTGCATCAGGCCGGAAGAGATGCCGAGCTTCCTTACGCAGGCATGATGTTAACTACAAAAGTAGCAGAAGCAGCAAGAATGCTTCGCTTAGAGCACGGACCGGAAAGCTTTGAAATGGAACTTTGCGGCATTGCTATCGGAGCAGTAGTGATGATTGGTATTCCGGGAGAACCATTTAGTGGTATTGGTCGTGGCTTGAAAGATGTGAAGGATTGGGAGTTGGTAATCCCGACCTGTCTTACCAATGGAAAACATGGATATTTTCCTATGAGGGAAGCATTTGATGAGGGTGGTTATGAGGCCGGAACCTCCAACTTCCGTGCAGGTGTGGCAGAGCAGATTATTGCAGAGGGAAAGGCTTTGATGAAGGAACTGCAATGATGTAATATGTTTCATCTCCCCTTCCGTAAAAGTTCCGTAGGTGTACTTCCGGTCTTTCTTTTAAAAAGAGTACTGAAATAATAAATATCTTCAAAACCGCTCAGGCGCGCGGCTTCTGTTACATTTACTTCTCCGGAAAGTAACAGGTCGCGCGCATTTTCTATGCGCAGATTTATAATGTACTGCATCGGGGAACACCCGTATGCTTCGTGAAACAGACGGCGGAAGTAGGACACACTCATGTCAATAGACTTTGCTAGCTCTTCCACGGAAAGCTCCTGTCTGAAATTTTCCTGAATCGTATTTCTGGCTTTTTCCAGTTTTTTTATGTGGGGTACCTTGTGATAAGGCATCTCGGACAAAAGAAACTTATATAAAATTTCCGTGGCTGCCATGCAGCACTTAACCTGAAAAAGAGGGTTTTTACCGGTCCATGCATGGCTGGCTTCCACAAAAAGCTTGCGCAGGGAATCGCCGGAATTTCTCCAGATAAGTATTGATTTGTTAAAATATTCCTTTGCTTCTTCATTCAAATCCATGCGAAAAATAACCGATATAAAGCTCCAGGGATTTTTGGAATCGGTTCTTCCGGAGCGTAGTATCCCGGGCGGAAAAATCAGAATATCGTTTTTGCGTGCCAGGTATTTTTCACGATCAATTATGTATTCTGTTTCGCCGTCTAATACGATAACTACAACAAATTCGTTCTTATATTGCATATTTTCTACGTGCCATCCTGATGCGTTTCGGCGCTCAATGACGCGGGTAATTTCCGTAATTCTAAAATCAAACTGTTCCATACAGGCACCTCCTTTTTTCAGTGTAATTCATTCCAAGGAAAAATACAAGAGATTTGTAGCGATTTATACAAATAATAATCTATTTGTAAATTGTGACATTACTGCATTTATATTATTCTAAGGTTAAAGATAATGTAAAAATGCATACAAGGAGGATTGGTTTATGGATTTAGACAATTTAATCAAGTCCAGAAGTCAGAAAAAATCATGTAAATTCCCTATTAGCGAAAAGGAATTGTGTGACCGCTATGAGCAGGTTACCACACCAATGGTAAATGATGTGCTGCGTGAAATGGAGCTTTTGTATCAGACATTTCCGAATAACATTTTACCGCTCCGTGAAGAAATGAAGGTGGCAGGCATTGCTTTCACTATCAAGGGTTCCAAGAATTTGAGTCTGGAAAATGAAATGGTGGAGCGTGCAAAGATGTTAGAGGCAATTCATACAAACAGTGTCATTGTATGGGATACCTGCGAGGATGATGAGTCTGCACAGTGGGGCGAAATCATGACCATGGCATCTATTCGTCAGGGTTGCCGCGGTGCCATCGTAGACGGCGGTGTGCGTGACACTAATAAAGTATTAGAGCAGAATTTCCCGGTATTTTGTAAATACAGAAGCTCCAACGGTATGCTTGGACGTTTCCGTCTGATCGGTTATCAGATGCCGGTTGTTATGGGCAAGGTACATGTGTATCCGGGTGACGTAATCCTGGCGGATATTGACGGCGGAATTTGCATTCCTCGTGAAATTGCTTACGAGGTATTGTTTCGTGCGGAGCAGATTCGTGACAACGAAGTGGAAATCAAGGAAATGGTAAACAGCGGTATGACGCCGACACAGGTAGTAGAGAATGGAGGTTATTTCTAATGATCAATTATAACGGTAAAAATGTAATCGTAACAGGCGCAAGTGGTGGTATGGGTATAATTCTTTGCAGAAAATTGTCAGAGCAGGGTGCAAAATTATCTCTTTGCTCCAATGATGAAGCTGGCTTAAAAGCTCTGGCTGAGGAACTTGGCAAAGTGACAGACGTTTTTGCAAAGGTTGTGGATATCACAAAAGAAGAGGAAGTGGCAGCATTTTTTACGGAAGCTTTTGAGAAAAACGGGGAGTTCCATGCTATGGCAAACCTGGCAGGCCTTTCTATTCCAAGTAAGATTCCTTCTACAGAGGTGGAAGTATACGAAAAGATCATGGATGTTAACGTAAAGGGTACTTTCCTGGCAGGTAAATACTTTGCACTAAATGCTGCAAAACCGGCGATTATCGTAAATATCGGAAGTACCGCAGCAAAGACTGCTAATGCAAACGCACCACTTTATTGCACTGCAAAGGCCGCAGTAAACATGTTGTCCCAGGGTATGTTATTACAGATGGGCTCTCAGGACATTCGTGTAACTACCATTAATCCGGGTGGAGCAGACACACCATTCTGGGGTACCAGAGCAGTGGACAAGAGTAAATTGATGCAGGCAGAGGATGTAGTGGAGATTATTTTCTTTGCACTCACCTCCAGTCCGCGTGTTCAGATTCATGACATTTATTTTGAGAGCTCTGCGAGGTTTTAGGCCATGGCAAAAGTATCAAGAACAGAAAGGTTCGAGAAGTTTGAGGATACTCTGGTTATCGTATCCGATGTGACATCCCTGTGCGAAGAAAAGGTGGTAAAAAAAGCAATGCAAATCCGGGTAATCTGCATGCCGAACATGATGTTTGAGGCAGATTATGTGGAAGCCTATGAGCCGGTTTCTCTGGAAACCCGTTTTGTTTTAGATAACGAGGATAATCAGTTAAATACGCATGTATATAATGAACAGAAGCTGGTATTTCGTAAAGGGGATGAAGCGCTGAAGTTGTTTAATGCGCAGAATACGGTGGACAGTAAGGTGGCTGATACAGAGCTTAATGTGGAAGCGGATCATATATATGGTTGGATGGATAAAGAACAGGGCCGAAAGCTTTGGCGCGTGCATACCTTTATGATGGATGAAGAGTCAAAAATTCGGAAATGGCATTTGAAAGAAACAGAGGATTTCCTTCGTCTGGAAGCGCCGGATCACACCGATGTATTGGATTTTAAGTTTACTGAGAATGGTTTTGCGGTTCGCAGAAATGGTAACACAAAGTGCTGGACTTTGTAATGTATCTGCCATAATCCAGAAAGGAAACAAAATATGAAAAAATTAAACGTAATTGAACTGGCAGGAAAGCTGCTGGAGCGTTATGAAGATTGCCATAAGGTTGTAGATAGTTATTATGGCCTGCTTGCTTATTACGGGCTTGCACAGGCAGCGGTAGCAGGAGAAAACGCAGCATATTTAAAAAAATGTAAAGAATATCTGGCGCAGTATCCGGACAATTTTCCGCACCCGTATTATAATTTTGAGTCTTACCGGGTAGGCGGCAACGCAAAGGCGTGGCTTGTATTCAAAGGCCTTGCACCGGAGTGGAAAGAGGAAATACGTGAGTATGCGGAAAAGACCATCAACGCACCTATGGATGAAAACGGAATACTGTCTCATCCTAAAAAAAATAACGGAATATTTATTGATGTAGTGACTTGTGCTACACCGTTTATGCTGTATGCAGGTCTTGCCTTACAAGAAGAAAAGTACATTGATTTTGCAGCAGACCAGTGCTTTAAGCTGTATGAAGTTTTATTAGATCAGACCTGTGGACTTTTGCATCAGGCAAGGGGCTTTATGTCAAATCCAAAGCGTATGTCTCATGACCATTGGAGCCGTGGAAATGGCTGGGGATTGATCGGTCTGGCAGAATTGGTACGCTATTTGCCGGCAGATTCCAAGCATAGAGAAAAGGCGGAGACTTATTTTGTGGATATGATGGAGGCGCTACTGCCGCATCAGACAAACAGAGGCTTGTGGCGTCAGGAAATCATTGAGCCAATGGCATGGGAGGAATCTTCAGGTACCGGATTAATTCTGTATGGCATGGGTATTGGTATAAGACTGGGTCTTTTAAAGCATGTTGCTTATAAGGAAGCTTTTGCAAAGGGTATCGAAGGACTGGGAATGTATTGTATTAAGGAAAATTTCCAGACGATCCGTTCCTGTCCGGGATGTATGTGTCCGGGTCAGGGTGAAGAAAAGGGTACTGTAAAAGCGTATCTGACCAATCGAATTCCAAAGGATGATGAAGTACATTCTTATGGGTGTATGATGCTTGCATTTTCTGAGGCATACAAAAATGGTATTACAGAAGTGGAAATTCACGGAAGAGAAAGATAAAAATCTGTGACTTTGAGGAGAACATATTGTGAGTAATAAAAAAATTGTCATTTGTGACCTGGACCACGAAGATGTGGAAACCGAGCGTGCGGTATTGGAGGCGGCAGGTTTCGAGTTTGAGTGGCTGCACTGCAAGACGCAGGAAGAGGTTATTGAGAAGTGTAAGGGTGCGGTAGTGCTGTTAAACCAGTATGTAAAAATGGACCGCAAAATATTTGAGGCGTTGCCAAGCGTAAAGTGTGTGGTGCGCTATGGTGTAGGTGTGGACAATATTAATCTGCAGGATGCGGATGAGTTTGGCGTGCAGGCCTGCAATGTGCCGGACTATGGTACCCGCGAGGTAGCAGATCAGGCTTTGGCCATGATGATGTGTCTGACCAGAAAAGTTGCTTTTACCAATTCTCTTATTCGTAAAGGCATCTGGGATTACCGTAAAGAGATTCCGATTTACCGCATGAGCGTGATGACCGTGGGTATTTACGGCATCGGAAGAATCGGCAGTGAGTTTGCAAAAAGAGTACATGCTATGGGCTGTAAGGTCATTGCGTATGATATCGAAGCAGGAAATGCAAACAGAACCTTCCCGGATTTTGTGGAGTTTGTAAGTGAGGAAGAACTAATCGCACAGTCTGATATTATTTCCATCCACTGCCCGCTTAGACCGGATACCTATCATGTATTTGGGAAAGAGCAGTTTAAGGCAATGAAGAATTCTGCATATATCGTAAATGTAGCCCGCGGCGGCATTATTGACGAGGAAGCTTTGGAATGGGCTCTTGCCAATAAAGAAATTGCAGGAGCAGCATTGGATGTGGTGGAGCATGAGCCTCTGACCATGGACAACCCGCTTTTAAAGCATGACAACTTTATTGTAAGTCCTCATACTGCATGGTACTCTGAGGAATCTGCCGAGGAATTAAACCGTAAGGTGGCAGAAGAAGCGGTCAGATTTATGAGAAACGAGCCGGTACATTATCCGGTCAATTTAAAGGATAAGAGAAGTAATTAATATAAAAATGCTTAATAGAAAGAAGGAAAAACATGAAAGCAATTCAATTTTTAGATGCAAATCATATTGATGTGGTGGATGTGGACATGCCGGAAGTACCGGAAGGCTGGGCGTTAATTAAAGTATCCCATGCCGGTATATGTGGTACGGATTTAAATATTTATGCAGGCACCCACCCGCGTGCAAAAGCACCGTTAACCATGGGCCATGAATTTTCCGGTGTGGTGGCACAGGACTGCCACAGATTTTCGGCAGGCACCCGCGTGACCGTATATCCACTGATTTCTTGTGGCAAGTGTGAGCCTTGTCAGTCCGGCAACAAGCATGTATGTAATACGCTTGGGTTATATGGTATCGATACCGCAGGTGGCATGGCTGAGTATTGCATCATACCTGAGGACCAGCTGATCCCGCTGCCGGAGAATGTTTCCATGAAGGTAGGTGCGTTTATTGAGCCTATTGCGGTTACCGTGCATACCCTTCGCGAGACCGGTTTTGTACCCGGAGACAATGCCATCGTGTTTGGCTGTGGTACCATCGGCCTGTGCCTGGCACTGACCTTAAAGCAGTTTGGCGTGGGCGACCTGTTGCTGGTGGAAACCGACGCAGCAAGGCAGGCTCTGGCAAGGGAACTTGGTTTTGAAGTTATTAACCCAATGGAAGTAAATTTGGATGAAGTGGTAGCAGCACACACAAACGGCAACGGCTTTGACAGAGTATATGACTGTGCAGGCGCAGGTCCGGTTGCAGCATGTCTTCTGGATGTAGTAAAGGTAAGAGGACAAATTGTCATTGTAGCTTCTTATAAGAAGCCTCCTCAGATGCCGTTCTTTAAGGGCATGGCAAAGGAAGTGTCCATCCATTTCGTAAGAGTTTACAGACAGAAGGATTTTGCCATTGCAGCAGAAATGGCAGAAAAAGAGCCGTTATTTGAAAAAATTATTACCCACGTACTGCCGGCAGAGAAGGCACAGGAAGGCTTTGACCTGTTATTCACCCCGGGAACTGGTGCGGTTAAAGTAATGTTTGAGTTTTAAGTTAAGAGTAGGGCTGTTGGTGTAATCCGGCAGCCTGCGTTTTAGGAGGCAATCATGAATTTATTTGATTTAACAGGAAAGACCGCCCTGGTAACGGGCGGTAATAAAGGCCTTGGAAAGGGTATGGCAGAGGGCTTATGTGAAGCCGGAGCGCGTGTTGCTATTATGGCATCCAGTGAAAGCGTATATGAAGCAGCAAAGGAATTTTGCGACAAAGGCTATGACGTAATTGGTGTACGCTGCAATCTGGGCAGTGAAGAAGATATTGAAAAAGCATTTGCAGAGGTGGTAGAGCACTTTGGCGGCAAGCTGGACATTCTGGTAAATAACGCAGGCATCCAGAGAAGAAACCCTTGCGAGGACTTTCTGATGAGCGACTGGGATGATGTTATTAACGTAAATTTAAGAGCTGTATTTAAGCTTTGCCAGTTGGCAGGACGCAACATGCTTGCTCATGGCGGTGGAAAGATTATTAACTTAGCTTCCATGCTCAGCTACTTTGGTGGTTATACCGTTCCAGCCTATGCAGCAGCAAAGGGCGGTGTGGCACAGCTTACCAAAGCGCTGGCAAACGAATGGGCTTCCAAGGGTATCTGTGTAAATGCCATTGCACCGGGCTATATGGCAACTCAGATGAATACTCGTTTGATTGAAGATCCGAAGAGAAATACGGAAATTTTGGCTCGTATTCCAATGGGCCGCTGGGGCAATGAGCAGGATATGAAGGGTATCGTGATTTTCCTGGCATCTAAGGCGAGTGATTATTTAAGTGGTGCAGTGATTCCGGTGGACGGCGGATATTTGGGAAGATAATGGAATGTGTATTATGGCACAGATTTGTATAAAGATTTTGAATAAAGATGGAAGGATTCTGAACCAAAAGGAAGGTACAGATGAAGTAAATTTATTGTACTTGGAAGAATATCAGGAAGGTGATCGGATTGTATTGGAAGTAAGTGAGACCAATACGTACTATTATGTACAGTTGGATGAGACAAGAGGAAAAGCTTTTGTTTATCTGACAGGCAATGTAGAGTATGAAATTCCATTTGAGGAAAAGAGACTGGCTCCTCTTGCTTTTACGGGAGAACGTCATATTATTTCTGTAAGAAAAGCATTTGTAGAGGAACAGAAGAATTATCGTAATCTTGCAGAAAACGTATGGGACCAGGAAGGGAATGTGAATTGCTATCCACATGCATCCGCCAATGTAACCCTTGCCGGAAGACCATTATTTGGGGCACAAAGTGTAATCGACGGTCTGACTTTTACAGAAAAACATGGTTCATGGTCGTATTCTTCCTGGAGCATTTGTCGAAGAGAAGATGCCACATGGAAAGTGGAATTTGGCAGACCGGTTGAGATGGATAAGCTGGTTGTATATACACGGGCAGACTATCCACATGATAGTTGGTGGACAAAGATGACAGTGTTATTTTCTGATGGAAGCAGTGAAGTGATTGAATTGGTAAGAGGTGGTAGTGCACAAATTTTTGATGTACACAGAGAAAATATCGAATGGATAGAAATTCGTGACCTTATTAAAGCGGATGACCCATCGCCGTTTCCTGCTCTGACTCAAGTGCAGGTTTACGGACGAGGATAAAAGTAAGGACAACAGGCGTGAACAAAAACTGTCCCGTTGTAGGTATGTCCTTTGGTTGATATAATTTTATGAGAAAGTATTATTGGAGCAGGGAGTTCGTTTATAAAAATTTAATACTTTTATCTGTTACAAAACAGCATTCTCGTGCATATATGTATAAAGGGAAAAATTTCATGTTTCTTTTACTATATATGCGAAAAGGAGACAGCAAGATGAAAGAAAACAGAAAAAGAAAAGCATTAGAAGAAATGGATGTGATGGATGATTTCATGATAACGGAATTGGCCTCACATCCTACGGAGGGTAAGAAATTCGCAAGGACCTTACTCTCCGTTTTGCTTCAGAGAAAAATCGGAGACATTACAGTGCATGCCCAGTCGGTTTTTCAGGGAGATTCCCCGGAACTTCGAGGCATTCGTCTGGATGTTGAGATTGAGGAAAAAATCGATGACTCTCTGGAAGATGGAGACACTGCAGCATGCCGAATTTACGATGTGGAGGCACAAAACAGCAAGGTTTCAGATCTGCCTAAGAGAAGCCGTTTCTATCAAGCCAAGCTTGACAGTAAGGGTCTTGACAGCGGTGAAAAGAACTGGAGCAATCTGCCGGATTTGTATGTGATTATGATCAGTAATTATGACCCCTTCGGATATGATTACATGATGTACACCATACATAATAAATGCGAGGAGCTTCCGGAACTGGAGTATAAAGACGGCCTAAAGTACATATATTTCTACACCAAGGGTACGAAAGGCGGCAACGAAGAAATTAAAGCTTTACTTTCCTATTTACGGCATAGTATAATAGAGAACGTAACAGATGACGCAACACAGAGCATTCATGACTCTGTAGAGAAGATAAAGCATTCAGCTGAGGTGAGAGGAAAGTATATGACGATTGGTGAAATTATGGATTATAACAAAGCGGTGGGTCGTGCAGAAGGTATTTGCGAAGCTTTATGCTTGTTAGGCTGGTCTGATGAGGAGATTGTGCAAAAGCTCATAGATATGTGTGGTATAAGCCGTGAAGAGGCTATAGAGTATGTAGATAGTCAGGCATCGACCGAGGAAAGGTAGGATACCATGGACAATTTAATGGATTTATTGAAATCAAGAAGAACTTACAGAAGATTCCTTCAAAAGGAAATCCCGCAGGAGGTGATTGACGAGATTTTGATGGCAGCGAGGTTGGCTTCCAGTGCAGCAAATAAGCAGCCGTTGTCTTACATAGTGATTAACGGGGTGGAGAAGGTTGCCGCTGTGTTTGAGCATACCAGATGGGCAGGTGCGTTGCCGCCGGAGCTTGGAGTGCCAAAGGAAGGCGAGAGGCCGATGCTTTTCATTGCGGTAGTACAGAATACGGATATCAATCCAAACTGTGATACAGACGCGGGACTTGCTATTTCCAATATGACACTGGCTGCATGGAACAAAGGTGTGGGAAGCTGCATTATCGGTGCGTGTAATAAGGTGAAATTATCCGAAATGTTTGGTCTTTCCGAAAAGCAGAAGCTTCATACAGTGATTGCTTTTGGGTATCCGTCCCATACCAGCACTGTGGTAGATTTGGGCGAGGATGAAGATATTAAATATTATCTGGATGAAAATTTAGATTATATGGTGCCAAAGCGGGCGGTGAAGAATGTTGTAAGCTATTTATAAAGTGATTGTATTATGAAACAAGGGCATTTGTTTACAAAAAGTTTACAATTTGGACGATATATCGTCCAAGTCCTACAAAAAATTATGCTATGATAGCCTCATGAGATAAATACCGGTAATTTATTCATAATCAAATACCTGTAAAAGGAGGACTATCATGTCAAACAATCAAAACTTGAACAAGGAGTCCAAGGCTCCCACCAATGACATTAAGAGCAAAACCATTTTTGCGAATCCGGTGCTCTGCTGTCAATTTCTTAGAAACTACGTAAACCATCCTGCGGTAAAAAATATTCAGCCGGAGGATATCGAGGATTATACTGACCGTTTCATTCCCTACTTTGGCGTGGAATTTGAGGCCGATACAATCAAAAAAATCCACATTCGCGATGAGAAAGGCAAAAAAAATGAAATTTTTTTGATTTCTCTTATTGAACACAAGACCGAAGTGGATTATAATGTAAGTGTACAGTTACTAAAGTACATGGTTTGTATTTGGGCAGAGTATGAAAAGCAGTTCGGCACGGACTATAAGGATCAGGTAAAAACCAAGTCTTTCAGATATCCACCGGTATTGCCGGTAGTATATCATGAGGGCAGCGACACCTGGACGGCACCGATGCACTTAAAGGACCGCATTTTTATGCATGAGCTCTTTGAGGAGTATATTCCTGACTTTACCTACTGTCTGGTGGACAACCACAAGTATACCAATAAGGAGCTTTTGGCACATCAGGATGAAATGTCCTTAATTATGCTCTTAAATAAGATTCAGACCAAGTCAGATTTGAGTGAATTTGTGCATATTCCGGATGAGGAGATTAACCGCATTGTGAAGGAATCTCCGGAGGCAGTCATTGATATTATTGTAATGGTGATGCAGGCATTGTGCATGAAGCTTAATATGTCCAATCAGGATACTGAGGAATGCGTAAAGAAAGTGAGGACGCGAGATATGGGATATCTATGGGCGAATATGGAAAAGATTGACGTACAGGCGTCTCAGGCAGAGGTGGCTCAGGCTAAGGCGGAACTTGCAGACATCAAGACAAAGTTTGCGGATGTTAAGGAGAAGCTTACGGATGCTAAGGCGGAGCTTACCGATACCAAGGCGGAGCTTACCGATACCAAGGCGGAGCTTACCGATACCAAGGCGGAGCTTACCGATACCAAGGCAGAGCTTTCAGGTACTAAGGTAAAGCTTACTGTAGCAGAGAGCCGTGCTCAGGATGCGGAAGCAGAAAATGCACGTTTAAAGGCCTTGCTGGCGGCAAATGGTATTGTAATTACAGAGTCATAATTGCAATTTTTATATAGGTATGCTATAAGTATGCTTGTTTTCGGCGGTGAAATGATACATATATCAGTTGACCGCCGCTTTATTTATGAATGGCAGGTGAAGCTATGAAAAAAATTAACACTATTGAAAAACAAACCGATAATCGTTTTTTAAATTTGTACCATATGGACGTAAATGCCACCTCCGGCAAGCGTTTTGACTATTATTTTGCTTCCCGAAATGACATGGACAATTTGAAGTTGAATACAAGGAAAATGGAGCCGGAAGGCATTGTAATTTACGCTATCACCCGTGAAGAAAGTCCAAGGCTGGTGCTGATTAAGGAGTATCGTTATCCGTTAGATGCCAAGGTGTATGCTCTGCCGGCAGGTCTGGTGGATGCAGGTGAAACACCGGGAGAGGCAGCAGCCAGAGAAATGTTAGAGGAAACCGGCTATCAATTCGAGGAGTATACTGGTGGAGATATCTGTTTTAGACGTCCTTTCCTGATGGGTCCCGGTTTTACCGATGAAGCCAGTGCAGCAGTATTTGGCTATGTTGATTTAGAGGATTGCAGACCGGAGTGCGAAGACTCCGAGGATATCGAAGTAATACTGGCGGATAAGGTGATGGTGAAGCAAATACTTTCAGAAGGAATGGTATCCTTGAGAGGGGCATACTTGATGATGCAGTTTTTGCAGATGGACGGGGAAGAGCCGTTTGGGTTTTTGGAGTAAAAAGTTTGGAATTGACTTTTTGGCAAAAAGCATATATAATAAAAATGATTAGTGGTCACTAACTGTTGCGGCCACTAAATTAAAAGGTAGTGGTTAGTTTTGGCTAACTGCAATATATGGTAATTTGGAAGGTACGAGATAATATGATGATCAATAAAAGACTGATTGGAACGGTCAGCGAAAGTAAAAAGTTTATAGCTGCAAATGTGATATGTCAATGGCTCTCTCTTTCAGCCAACGTCACGATGATGATTAGTATTACAACACTTCTGGCAAGGTTGTTTGAAAAGACTGCCAAAACCCAAGATATTATTATAACACTGATTATTGCTGCGGCAGCAGTAATCGTACGATATGGCTGTACTATATTGTCGAGTAAAATGAGTTATCTGTCCTCAAAAGCAGTAAAGAAAACCCTTCGAGAGATGATTTATAAAAAGCTGCTGCGTCTCGGCACTTCCTATAAGGAGAAAGCCAATACTTCTGAGGTGGTACAAGTCGCTGTGGAAGGTGTGGAACAGCTGGAAACCTATTTTGGTGCATACCTGCCGCAATTCTTCTATGCGATGCTAGCGCCATTGACTTTGTTCATTGTATTGAGCTTTGTCAGTTTTCCGTGCGCCATTGTGCTGCTGGTCTGTGTGCCGCTCATTCCTGTGGCAATCATTGCGGTACAGAGATGGGCAAAAAAGCTTCTTGCGAAGTATTGGGGGCAGTACACCGCTCTCGGTGATACTTTTCTTGAAAATCTGCAAGGACTGACTACACTCAAAATCTATCAGGCAGATGATTTTAAGCAGGAAGAAATGAACCGGGAATCCGAACAATTCCGTCGTATCACGATGAAGGTGCTGACCATGCAGCTCAATTCCATTACCATTATGGATTTGATTGCATACGGTGGTGCGGCGCTCGGTGTGATTTTAGCGGCAACTCAGTATAGGTTGGGAAAGGTATCGCTCGAAGGATGCTTGCTAGTCATCTTGCTTTCTGCCGACTTCTTTATTCCTATGCGATTGCTGGGTTCATTCTTTCATATCGCTATGAACGGTATGGCAGCAAGCGATAAGATATTCCGCTTGCTTGATTTACCTGAAGCAGAGGAAAAGACCGTGTCCGTGCCTAAAGATTGTACTATCGTTTGTGATGGTCTGCATTTCTCTTATGAAGAAGACCGTGAGATATTGCGAGGTATTGATATGACTATGCCTATCGGCAGCTTTACCTCTATTGTAGGCGAAAGCGGCTGCGGAAAGTCTACCGTTTCAGCCATCCTTATGGGTAGAAACAGGGGTTATACCGGCTCGGTAACTATCGGTGATAAGGAATTGAAGGACATCAGTGAAGCAAGTTTGATGGAGAACCTTACATACATAAGCCATCAGAGCTATCTGTTCAAAGGAACGGTGCGTGACAATCTCCTTATGGGATGCCCTGTTGCCACAGATGAACAGCTTTGGACGATGCTTGACAGAGTAAACCTTTCGGAATTCCTAAAGAGTGAAAAAGGCTTGGATACACAACTGACCGAAAAAGCTTCTAATCTTTCGGGCGGGCAGTGTCAAAGACTAGCGCTTGCCCGAGCGCTCCTGCATGACAGCCCCGTGTATATCTTCGATGAGGCCACCTCCAATATTGATGTTGATAGTGAAAATGATATTATGAGCGAGATATATACTCTCGCTAAAACAAAAACCGTGATACTCATTTCCCACCGCCTTGCAAATGTTGTTGGCTCAGATAATATATATGTTATGGACAAAGGCCGTATTGTGGAAAGTGGAAATCACGAAACCTTACTCCAAAAGAACGGCATATATGCAAAGCTGTGGAACTCACAGCAGTCTCTTGAAAATTATGGAAAGGATGGCGAGAACACATGAAGAAACGAAGCGGAATCAATGTTATGATGCGGCTTATTGGTCTTGTAAAGCCGCTTGCGGGATTTATGGTACTGGCAATCACAATGGGGCTTATAGGTCACCTATGTGCTACCTTTATCACTATATTCGGTGGCTATGCCGTAGCCGATATTTTGAATATTGATACCCCATTCACTTTAAGGATGCTGTTTATCTCTGTTGCTCTGTTTGCTCTGGTTCGAGGAGTTTTTCGCTATGCGGAGCAGGCTTGTAATCACTTTATCGCTTTCAAGCTTTTGGCACTTATCCGTGACAAGGTGTTCAGAGCACTCCGCAGACTTTGTCCCGCAAAGTTAGAGGGCAAGGACAAGGGAAATCTGATTTCAGTCATCACCTCAGATATTGAGCTTCTGGAAGTGTTCTATGCGCATACTATTTCACCAATTGTGATTGCTTTTCTGTTCTGCATTGTAATGTGCCTTTTTATCGGAAGTTTCAATGTAATACTAGCACTTATTGCTTTTGTGGCATATGTTACCGTTGGTGTGATCATTCCCATTGTTACATCCAGGCTCAGTGGTGATGATGGTATTAAGTTCCGGACAAAATCAGGTAATCTTTCCGGTTTTGTTCTCGATAGCCTTAGAGGTCTTTCTGAAACCCTGCAATATGGTCAGGGCAAGAAAAGACTTGTTGACATGAACAGGCAGACGGATGCTCTTTCTGATGATGAAAAGCGGATGAAGTATATGGCAGGCAGAAATCAGGCGGTTACGAATACCGTGATTTTGATTTTTGATCTTGCCATGCTGTTTACTTCCGCGATGTTTTATCAGAAAGGTGATGTAGAATTTATTGGTGTGATGATTCCAACTATTACACTTATGGGTTCCTTTGGTCCCACAGTTGCCCTTGCAAATCTGGGAAGTACCCTGCAAAACACCTTTGCCGCAGGCAATCGTGTGCTGGATATCCTCGATGAAACACCTGCCGTAGAAGAAAAGAGCGGCGAGAAAGAGATAATCTTCAACGGTGCATCTGCAGAAAATGTGACTTTTGCTTATGATGAAGAGACCATTCTCGATAATATCTCTGTAGATATCCCGCAGGGATCTATTATCGGTATTGTGGGCAGAAGTGGCAGCGGTAAGTCAACCTTGCTAAAGCTTTTGATGCGTTTCTGGCAGGTGCAGAAAGGCAGCGTGAAGATTTCTGGCACTAATGTAAATGACATTAATACTGCCAATTTGCGTAATATGGAGAGTTTTGTGACACAGGAAACTCACCTATTCCAAGACAGTATCCGTAATAATGTTCGGATTGCAAAATTGGACGCAACTGATGATGAAATTGAAGAAGCTTGTAAAAAAGCTTCCGTTCATGATTTTATTATGACACTCCCGCAAGGGTACGACACACCTGTAGGTGAGCTCGGTGATACCCTCTCCGGTGGTGAGCGGCAGCGTATTGGGCTTGCCCGTGCGTTTCTACATGATGCAGACCTTATACTTCTCGACGAACCTACAAGCAATCTCGATAGCTTAAACGAAGCGGTTATCCTTAAATCACTCAAAGAGAAAAAGGAGAATAAGACCGTGGTGCTTGTATCTCACCGAAAATCCACAATGCGGATTGTAGATAAAGTCTATTCTGTAGAGCATGGGAGCAAGCATGGTCTTTGTGCAGAGTATGCCAGAGAAGAAACGATTGGAGAAAAAACATGAAACTTAAGAAATTACATACCTGGTTTATAAGCACAAAGCGATATAAGAAGAATCTTGAAAGCTATATGTAAGGAAAAGGTATGAATTGGCCGGCAAAAATTCTGAAGAACAGTGATTGCAAATCTAATCCTCGATAAATTGGATAAAATCATCTGAATTTGGGAAGTCTGATTTTTTTCGGACTTCCCTTTTTTCATGCAACAAAAAAACCAGCAAACCCTTAGATTTACTGGTTTTTCATGGACCGCCAGGGGCTCGAACCCTGGACACCCTGATTAAGAGTCAGGTGCTCTACCAACTGAGCTAGCGGTCCAATTTTTGTACCCTTGTTCAAGGCACTTAATGAATATAGCACAGGTTTTAATAAAATGCAACACTTTTTTTAAAAAATTATAAAAAAATTTCTTTTTAGTATATACGTAGACCCGAAAAGTATGGTAAAGTAGTTGGGATAAGAATTTGTTATCATAAAAACGAGGTATTTGTAAATGATTTTTGATACGCATGCGCATTATGATGATAAGGCGTTTGATGAGGATAGACATGAGCTCCTTTCCGATATGAGGGAGCAGGGTATTGAACGGATTGTAAATATAGGTTCAAGCTTCGAGGCGAATGAGGCAACGCTTGCATTGACAGAGCAGCATGATTTTATAAAGGCGGCTTTTGGCATTCATCCTGAGTTTGCAGCGGAGTTGAACGAGGAGAACTTTAAGCGGATTGAGGAACTGTGCAGGCTGGACTGCTGTGTGGCGGTTGGCGAGATAGGGCTGGATTATTATTGGCCGGAGCCGGACCCGGA
>CAZMND010000018.1:0-27823 GCA_964567585.1 uncultured Lachnospiraceae bacterium | reverse complement strand
TGCAGCTCTTGGCGTAATGACACCTGCAATGTTCGAAAGCATGAAAGAACAGACATTAAAAATCACAAAAATCGTTGCTGATGATTTAAAATCTATCGGTCTTGATTTATGGGATATCAAATTTGAATTCGGTTACAACAACGACGAAGTTATCTTAATCGATGAAATCGCATCAGGTAATATGCGTGTTTACAAAGATGGTAAAATCGTTGATCCAGTTGAGTTAACAAAATTAATTTTAAATAGATAATCACATCATAAATATTAAGGTGTCAACCATTATCGGTCGGCACCTTTTATATTTTACTTGATTTTACACATTTTCCTGTTTATGCCACTCATAATATGCATGCACCAGATTTTTATATCCCCACTCTTTCATCTGTTCATAAGTAATCCTGTAGTTTCCCTTATAATGTCGTCCCGTAACACAATACCTTATATACTGTTGCATATAATGGTCGATTTCCTTAAGTCCATCCGTCACGGTAAGATTCGGGAAAAACCATCTCTCCCAAGTGAACTCGTCCTCATCTCCATATCCAAAAAATTTCTTATTCATAGCATTGATAAAACCAATTGCCGCTTTTTCGGGTGCAAGATTTTTCTTTCTCTGCCACCGCCTTAATGCGTCAGCCTTTCGTTTTATCTTGCCTTTGATTTTCCGCTTCGTATTATCCGATAAGTCAAGTTTCCCTCTCTCATACGAAAAGCCTAAAAACTCCAGTTTTTCACCGGGAGCCTTTTCAGATACCTTGGCCGGATTTACCGTTAGTTTATGCTCCTTAAGCAGAGCATAAAACAAGTTCTTATATTCCTCTATCTTCTCATAAGACGGTGCAAAAATCAGCACATCATCCGAGTATCTGAAATACGCAATTCCTTTTTCATTAAAGAGACTATCTACCTTTTGTAAATAGATATTGGCAAAAAACGGTGCTATCGGAATCCCCGCCATAGCTCCGTGTTCTTCTACAATGGTATGCTTCCCGAAATGCACATGTTTTTCCGTCAGTATCTGCTCAAACACTCCATATAAAACAGGGTCATCTTTCCTTATGAAATCCATTTTTTCCAGCAAAAGAGGCACATCTATGGAATTGAAATAATCATGAATATCTGCCTTAAAGCAATACATCCCTGACAGCCTTCTATTTCCCGTAAGGTTCCAAAGGGCCTGCTTAACTCCGTGTTTTTTTCGAAAGGCATAACAGTTTTCTTCCAGTCTGTCATCATACACATATAAATAGTGGGCAATAAATTTGAGTGCAAGATTCACATCATCCGAATAGGAATAGACCACTCTCTTTTTCTTCGTACCGGACTTATTGATAAATTTTTTGGTAGCATATTCCCCCGGGAATATCCCCGCCTTCATCTGTTCATAGGCTGTTAAATACTTTTCATTCTCTATATATTCGCGAAGAAGCTCCTGCTCCTTTTTATCTATGTGTCTGCGTTCTGTCTTATATGCCAGAAATTCTTCCCACTTTTTCCTTTTGCATATTGCACCCAGAATCGAATCTGTTTCTTTTCTTTCCATTTTCCCTACCCAAATCAAATAAAATAAAAAAAAGAAAGAGAAATAGCTTTGAAGTAATTCTAAGCCGTGCTTGAATTACACTAGGCTGAACATGCTCCAATTGCCCGTAAAATTATCCTCCGGAACATGCTTCACCCGTCACGGGCGCAACATAAGTTGCCTTTCTCTTTCTTTTTATCCTAATTAACAAATCAAATTATGTAAATTGCTTACATATTTTCTTTAATACGATTTCTGATGTAGTCCACTTCATTTGGAAGATGTGTGTAAAAATCCAAATACGGAACACCGTAGGATGCACTGGCTTCACGTGCGAGACGTACTTCTTTTCTGTTTGCATGATTTCGGTCTGTAATCACCATAATCATCATTCTTGGTGTACCGTTGTAGTAAAGACCATAGCTGTATTTTCTGGCTTTCGGTACACCGGCATCTAAATTGGTTCTAACTTCATAATCCGGAAAATCCTGCGCAAATACATCCTGTAAACGCTGTCTTAATACTTTCTCACCACTTGGACCGCTTGTTCTGCTTGCTACAGAAGAATTGGAGCTTTCAGAAAAATTCTGTGTACCTTCTTTTCCATTCTGTCCAAAGGCATCTCTCAGCGCTGCCCCAACTGTATTGTCTACTGCTTCATCTATAGCATTGTTAACAATTTTTCTTACCTGTCTTTTAAGTATACTTTCTAATAATCCCATAGCCGTATCTCCTCGTTTAGTTTGTTATACATAATCGTCAAAACATATTTTAATACACTTTTCATTCAAGTTCAATACATCGAATATTTTTTCTTTTGGCACATACAATATAGTTAATCATTCCTACCGCAATAAGGAGCATTTATGAAAAAACACATTTTAATCTGTACAATTGTATGCGCTCTCTTTGTCGCCGCTTTAGGTACATTAGGACACTTCTTTTATGAATGGAGCGGCTACAATCCATATGTGGGTCTGTTTTTCCCTGTAAACGAATCCACATGGGAACATATGAAATTATTTTTCTTTCCCGCACTGATTTGCTACATTGTTCTCTGCTTTTTAAGCCGGAAAAATGTACCCTGCATCATATACGCTTTCCCGAAGGCTATCTTTCTTGGAACCTTTTCGATACCGGTACTTTTTTATACCTACTCCGGCATTCTCGGTTTCAACGTATCCTTTCTGGATATTTCAACCTTTTATATCAGTGTACTTTTAAGTTTTATTTACCTCTATAAATCAACCGTATCCGTCAAAAAACTGGACTACTCACTTGCACATAATATTGCTCTTCTTTTTCTGGCATTTTTGTTTATGAGTTTTTCCTATAGTCCGCCTGATTTAGGTATTTTTGAGGTGCCTCTATAACAAGCTTTTTATTTCATCTGCAAGTACCATTGTCTGCTCTGTGTCAAACTGGCTGACCAGGGCAGCTAACCGTTCCATCTTTTCAGACATTTCCTCATCGTAACGATACCCATTTAATTCTTCCATCAGATTGTCCATTTCCGCAATGTCCAATTCGTCTGCCGCCCGTTTTAAACGTTCTAAAAGTTCTAGGATTCCTGCCCTGTCATAGGTCTTCAAATTTTCTTTGTCTGTCAAAAAAAGAATGCTCAATTTTTCCTTATAGCCACGCCATTCTCCTAGGAAAACCGGTGTCATAGCATAAATTGTATCCCTATCGCCCATTCTGGCAGCATCTTCAAGCACCTTCGCCATACCGGAAAGTGTGACAATACCAACCAAAGCCGCCGAATTCTTCATACTGTGTACCTGAATACGATAGCTGTTAAGTCCTTCCTCCGATGCAAGATTGGCATAAAACTCTTCCAGCTTTTCCGCTTCACTTTTTAACACTCGATAAAGCAGTCCTATAGACTCAAGCAAATCTTCATCTGTCGGAAAATGAATTCGGCCATAAGCAAAATCCACACCGTCTATGATAGGAAAATCTATTGTAACCGCCTCGTCTATTGCTTCTACAAGTTCTCCTTGGCAAATCAGTTCATCCGGCAACATTTCATAAATAATTTTTTCCAGTTTATCCGGGTCTACCGGTTTTGATAAAAAGGCATCAAATCCTTCTTTCAAATAATTTTCTTTGGCCCCGATAACAGCATTGGCAGTCAAAATAATCACAGGAGTATTCTCGCACATATTTCCCGGCAGCTTTTTCATTGCATAGAAGGTTTCCACACCATCCATTCCCGGCATCATATGGTCCATAAAAATAATGTCATAGTGCTTTTTTACAACCATTTGCAAACAGATTTCACCGTTTTCCGCCTCATCCACCAATACCTTTGTCTGCTTCAAAAGATTGCGGAAGACTTTCCTGTTCATACCATTGTCATCAACCACAAGAACACACGCATTCGGAGCTGTAAAAACTGCCTGATATTTGTTAAGTTCCATTTCACGTCTCTTTTGCATATCAAACTCGCCCACAAGTTCCTCTCTATGGACTTTTTGCTCCAATACAAAAGAGAAAATAGAACCTTTTCCGTATTCGCTTTCCACCTGTAAAGAAGACTGCATCATTTCAAGTAACTGTACACAGATATTGATTCCAAGCCCGGTTCCTTCGATATTCCTGTTTCGCTTTTCCTCAATTCTTTCAAAAGCCACAAACAGCTTTTCAATATCCTCTTTTTTGATGCCGATTCCGGTATCTTTTATCGTAAATTTTATCTTTGCCTTCTCATTTTCCCAGCTTACTTTTTCAACCCGTAATGTCACCTTACCACTATGCGTATATTTCACCGCATTGTTTAATAAATTGACCAGCACCTGTCTGATACGGATATCGTCCCCCTCCAGCAGATTTGGAAGGCTTTCATCCACTATTACTTCCAGTTCCAAATCCTTCGTGCGTGCCTTCAGCGAAATCATATTCACCACATTATATAAAAACTCCCGAAGGTCATAAGAAACCGGTATAATTTCCATCTTTCCCGTTTCAATTTTGGCAATGTCCAAAATATCGTTGATAATACCTAGAAGTGCCTGTGCCGAATACTGGATATCTCCAGCATATCCTTTAATATTTTCTTCCTTGCTTTCCCTTAAAATCATTTCATTCATACCGAGAACCGCGTTAATCGGTGTTCGGATTTCATGACTCATATTGGCTATAAATGCGGTTTTCGCACTGTTGGCTGCATCGGCACGTTTTTTCTCTTCATCCAGTTTTTCTATCAATATGGAATCCGGGCTTTCTACCGATAAGAAAATACCCAGATTAACAATGGTTACTCCAAGGCATGAAATCAATGATGTAGGAATCAGAGCCTGATATATAAAAACTGCCGTTTCCGTTATAACCGCAATTGCAATGGCCGTCTTCTGCTTGTATTCAAATTTTTTCCAAAACTTGACCATCACATAAACCGTCATACTTGTATAAACTGCTATACTGCCATATGCCACGTAAGCCATCGGTCCATAAGAGTAATTTGTTATCGGATTTTCTATGTAATCAAGCGGCATGACCAGCAGTCCGAAATAGGAGATTGCCAATACAACCACCGCTACTTTAGACACTTCAAACCGCTCTTTTATCTTTTCTTCGGCAAGCGCAACACAATACACATATACGAGGCAGAACATCGTGATTAATAGCCCCATATAAAACTGATGTATGATTCGGTTTACCATAGGTGCTACCGTTTCTAAATGATTTACCGTATAAACACTTACAATGTCAAATACAACCTGTACGATTGAAACAATTAACACCACACCAAAAAGTGTATGTGTCTTACCTTTCTTTTTATTCTGAAACATAAATATAATCATAATAAATAACAAAATAATAAGACAACCTATCTGCAATTTATACATAGTTTCTACTCCCTAAAATACCATGAAACATTAAATGTTTTTTTTCATTTACCAACACGCCCGAAAACTGCGGCAAATATAGTCTGACTATTTCCATTGGAACTCTCACTTTCTTTTATCATAAAATATATTATAATCCTTTCCCACTAAAAGATAAACAAAAAAGTGTTGACATTTGTCCAAAATACGATTATATTTAGTTTTAACTTAAAAAAAAACCGTTGAATAGGAGTAGTATCCATCGGAAACTTTTACAGAGAGCTGTGGGTGGTGGAATCACAGTATTGGGAACTTTGGTGAATGGACCTATGAGGGCGCGCCGAAATGTGAAAAGTAGGCAAGACGTGACTGCACGTTACAGCAGACGATGTATGTTAGTACATTATTGAGAGCATTCTTTATAGAATGAAGTTAGGTGGCACCGCAGAAGTAAGATGATATTACTCCTGTCCTATCAGTTGGTAGGATAGGAGTTTTTTATTGTGAAAGAGAGGTAATTGTTATGCAAAAAGAAATCCCTTATAAAATTTATTTAGAAGAAAATGAAATGCCAAAACAGTGGTACAACGTTCGTGCCGATATGAAGAAAAAACCGGCACCGCTTTTAAATCCGGAAACACATGAACCTGTTACCGTAGAAGAGTTATCCAATGTTTTTTGTACAGAGCTTGCAAAACAGGAATTGGATGACACTACACCTTATTTTGATATTCCACAGGAGATTCGTGATTTTTACAAAATGTATCGTCCATCTCCTTTAGTACGTGCATATTGCCTTGAAAAGAAATTAGGCACACCGGCACACATTTATTACAAATTCGAAGGTAATAACACCTCAGGCAGTCACAAATTGAACTCCGCCATTGCCCAGGCTTACTACGCAAAACAGCAGGGTCTTAAAGGTGTGACAACCGAAACAGGTGCAGGCCAGTGGGGTACAGCTCTTTCTATGGCTTGTTCCTACTTCGATATGGATTGTCAGGTATATATGGTTAAGTGTTCTTATGAACAGAAACCATTCCGCCGCGAAGTAATGCGTACCTATGGTGCAAAGGTAACTCCTTCACCTTCTATGGAAACAAATGTTGGACGTAAAATTAATGAAGAATTCCCGGGTACAACAGGAAGCCTTGGCTGTGCTATTTCTGAAGCAGTGGAAGCTGCCACAAGTCAGGAAGGCTACAGATATGTATTAGGTTCCGTATTATCACAGGTTATGTTACACCAGTCCGTAATCGGTCTTGAAACCAAAGCGGCTTTAGACAAATATGGTATTAAAGCTGATATCATTATCGGTTGTGCCGGCGGCGGTTCCAACCTTGGTGGTCTCATTTCTCCATTCGTTGGTGAAATGGTACGTGGCGAAGCAGATTATCAGATTATCGCAGTTGAGCCGGCATCTTGCCCAAGTTTAACACGCGGTAAATATGCTTATGATTTCTGTGACACCGGAAAGGTTTGTCCTCTTTCTAAAATGTATACTTTGGGCAGTGGTTTTATGCCATCCTCAAGTCACGCAGGCGGTCTTCGTTACCATGGTATGAGTTCTGTTGTTTCTGAAATTTATGACCAGGGCTTAATGGAAGCAAGAAGCGTTGAACAGACAGAAGTATTTAAGGCTGCTGTTGAATTCGCCAGAGTAGAAGGTATCTTACCTGCTCCGGAAAGCAGTCACGCAATCAAGGTTGCTATAGATGAAGCATTGAAATGCAAAGAAACAGGCGAAGAAAAAAATATTGTCTTCGGTCTTACAGGTACAGGTTACTTTGATATGTATGCTTACCAGAAATTCAATGACAATGTTATGGGCGACTACATCCCGACAGATGAGGAAATTGCAAAAGCATTAGCAAAACTTCCTGAAATGGAATAATAATAATAAATATAAAAATAAAACTCCTACAAAAAGACCAACATACGTTGAAAGTTTTTGTAGGAGCTTCATTTTTATATAATACATTCGTAATAGGAAGTTAGACAAACCGGTTTTATTTCCTGTTTGAAAACCAGCTTTCCGTTTTTTATGATATATTTAATCTTAAGTTCTTTATCCACGATGAGGATGTCGGCGTTTCTGCCTTCTTTTATGCTTCCACATTTTTCCGCAACACCAAGGGATGTGGCGGGTGTTTTTGTACAGGATAGAATAGCGTCTTTAAGTGGAATTTCCATTTCTTTTACAGCCTTTCTAAAACACTCATACAAATTGCACACACTTCCTGCAATTGTACCATCTTCCAAAGTGGCCAGATTACCTTTTTTCACAACCTTTTGTCCGCCAAGCGAATACACACCATCACACATTCCCGTCGCTCTTATGCTATCACTAATCATACAAATTCTATCCGCACCAAAAAGCCGGAACATAGCCCTTACCATAGACGGATGCAGATGTACACCATCACATATCATTTCCACATAAACATCCGGATTATCAAACGCCGCACCTACAATTCCGGGCTCTCTGTGTGAAAAAGTATTCATTCCGTTAAAAAGATGTGTCACATGGGTTGCGCCACTTTTAAATGCTTCAGAAGCTGTTTCATAATCCGCCGTAGAATGCGCCAAAGAAACCGTCACATCTTTTGATATTTCCGAAATAAATTCCAACGCATCCTCTTCTTCCGGAGCTATTGCCACTTGTTTAATAACGCCACTGCTCTTTTTCTGCAGTTCTTTAAAAAGTTCCCGACAAGGCTTTTGAATATATCTGGCATTCTGGGCCCCCTTTTTTTCTTCTGAAATAAATGGTCCCTCCATAGTGATTCCCAAAAGCACACCTATGCTGTCATTTTTCAAATAGTTACCTGCTGCTTCAAAAATGCCGCCCAATGTTTCTTCCGGCAAGGTCATTGTAGCCGGAAAAACAGAGGTGATTCCATTTTTTAGCTGATAATTCTCTATGGTAGCAAATGCTTCCTTTGTAGCATCGCAAAAATCCACACCGGCACAACCATGCGAATGTATATCCACAAATCCAGGAATCACATACATTCCATAAACATCAAGAATCTCTTCATCTCCTTTTTCGCCAGCATCGGAAAAATCCAATTTTTGTATCACACCCTGCTCTATAACGATTCTGCCGTCTTGAAATTTTCCATCCTCTAAAAAGATACTTCCGCCGTCAATTATCATTTTAAAATCCACCGATAAATCCGCTGCCCTCACCACTAAAAACCTCTTCAATCGCAGTAAACAGTTTTTCCTGTTCCGGTGGCTTTAACATATAACCAACGGGATTTAGTTCCAAAACAGACGCAATATGCTGTTTGTCTGCCACACCTGTTAAGAACATAACCGGAACGTCTTTCATATCATCATTGGCACGAATCATTTCCAAAGTCTGTCTGCCATCACACTCCGGCATTTCATAATCAAGAAGCACCAAATCCGGCAGACATCTTTGCATAGATTTAATTGCCATTTCTCCACTTGTTGCAACCGATACGCGATATTTCTTATCCAAAAGTGATTTTACACTTCGAAGTGTCACTGCACTGTCGTCAACAATCAAAATATGTTTGAGCTTCACTTCTTCTTTTTTGGTATTTGGATCAATATACCTTCCATTGGCCAGTATCTTAGCGCACTGTTCCAATACGGATGTTGTCGTAACCGGTCTGTAAATAGGCACAATATTGTCCCCGTTGTAATAGTTCTGATAAACATCGCAAACCTCTCTTGAACCCACAACAACAACCGGAAGATGCAGATAAAAGGTATTTAAAAAATCAAACACACTCGTTGGAATAGAATCCTTTTCTGCTGCATTGACCATAACCATATCCGGCTTTGTAATACGCATCATATTCTGCATAGTTTCTGATGTTTCCGTACAAAATTGAACCTGATACTTCCGACACATACACTTATATAACTCTTCTGCCGTTCTATCCAATTTCCCCAATAATAAAACTCGATACATTTCTTTTCTCCTATATCATACTTCTTATTGCATCTATCAGTTCATTCACAGTATCCACATCCAGATTTACCACTGCCGAACCAAGACTTTCTATCTTTTCACTGATTTCTTTAGAATACTCATAGGAACGGATTTCCTTCATAATCTCATCCGCCATATCAATATCCATAAAATCCATTGCTTCTTTTAAGCTTTCCAGTTTTTCTCCCAAAATGGATAAATCAGAAAGTTCTTCCTTTGCCTCTTCACGGATACAAACCGAAAGTTTTTCTTTGTAGCTGCGCCATTCCTTTAAAAAAGCCTCTGTGTTCTCAGAAAGGTAATCTTTGTCACCATCTTTTGCCGCCATTTCCAGAGCCTTCGCTTTTTCACTTAACCCCGTAATACCGATAAGAGCTGCGGAGCTTTTCATAGCGTGTACTTTAATGCGGTAGCTATCCAGCATCTCTTCATTGTCGTTAAGCCTCTCATAGCAGTTCTGCAAAAAGTCAGCTTCCCCGTTCATTGTGGAATAAAAATCGTAGATGGTTTCCAAAAGCAGTTCTTTATCCAAAAGGTGAGACAAGGCACTTTGCCAGTCCACTCCTTCGATTGCGGGTAAACCGCTCTCTTTTATTTCCACATCCTGAACACTCTCGGAAACAACTTCTTCCGTAACTACATTTTCCGCCACTTCTTCGGTCACAAGCAGTTCCTTTGGTAGCCACTGTTTTATCATCTTTTCCAGTTTTTCCGGCTGAATCGGCTTCGATAAGAAGTCATCAAAGCCTTCGCTTAAATACATTTCTTTTGCGCCCTGGATTGCATTGGCTGTTAAGGCAATGACAGGGGTATTCTTACACGGATATTCGTCAAATTCCTTCATATGGTGAAGTGTTTCCACACCGTCCATTTCCGGCATCATATGGTCAAGGAAAATCATGTCGTAATGCTTTGACTGCACGATCTCCAGACATTCCTTTCCGCTCTCCACATCATCCACCTGTACCTTGGTCTGCTTCAAAAGATTCCGGAATACTTTTCGGTTAATGGCATTATCATCCACCACCAGAACATAGGCATCCGGTGCCACAAAAACAGCATCATATGTATACTGTACAGACTGGTTCTTAATACGTTCCTCCAAATCTCCGATTTGCTCATCACTGACAATCCTCTGCCTGATTTCAAAGGAAAACTTGGAACCCACTCCATACTCACTTTCCACCACAAGTTCGCTGTCCATAAGCTTTAGTAGTTGCATAGTAATGCTCATACCAAGCCCCGTACCTTCAATGTTGTGGTTTCTTTCTTCCTCAATGCGTTCAAAGCGTGCAAACAGCTTCTGAATGTCCTCCGGTCTGATTCCGATTCCGGTATCTTCCACCGCAAAAGAAAGGATGATATCCTCTCCGTCCCTCTGTCCGCTGACACTTAAGCCCATACTTCCTTCCTTTGTATATTTTACGGCGTTGGTTAAAAGGTTAATCAGCACCTGTCTGATTCGCACTTCATCGCCATACACCTTGCAAGGCAACGTGCTGTCAACAGATAAGTTCATTTTCAGCCCCTTATCCTCGGCTCTCATCATAATCATATTTACCACGTCGTGTATCATACTGCTGAAATCATATTCAACAGGAATGATTTCCATTTTTCCGGACTCGATTTTGGAAAAGTCCAAAATGTCATTTATCAACGCCAACAAGGTCTGGCTGGCGTGCTGAATATTCAGGGCATACTCACGTATACTTTCATCCTCGCACTCACGCAAAATCATGGCATCCATCCCCAGTACCGCATTGATTGGGGTACGGATTTCGTGGGACATGTTGGCGAGGAATTTGCCTTTTGCTTCATTGGATGTAACCGCCTGCTGCTTATCGCGCTCCGTTTGGAGTACCGTTTTCATCGTATTTACAAACGAAATAACCAACACAAATACCAGTCCCGCTGCCATCACGGAACCGCTGAACTGATTGGTCCACTTAAAGTAAATGATAAGCTGAATTACCGCAGCCACACAAATCGCAAAAATACCTAATGCCACTAATTTATATTCTTTTATCTTGCCTGTGAAAATATCTCTCACCAGCGTATATGCCATCAATGCGATGGACGCTCCGGCCACCATACCCATATATTTGATTGTGTCCGAAAAATCCACGATGTTTGTCACATGCAAGGTAGTGCATACGACCGCATTTATTAAGTCTGCAATAATGGCCACTAAGTATACTTTCCAATAACGTTCCTTTTGAACCCTGTTAAGATACAGCATAAACGGTATCGCAACCAACATAACCATAAAAAACGCCATATCGCTTACAACCGATATACTTGGAAACAACACCTGTCTGAAGGTGGAGTTTGCCAAAATCCATAGGGCCGTTAAAAATACCGCCCAACCCAAATATTCCATTTCAACATTCTTGGTGTAGGATATTTTTAAAGCCACACTGATTACAATACTTGCGACGCCCAAAACCAGCATCAAAAGTCCTATCATAAGTTCTACGCCATTATCTTTGAAAAACTCATTCCAGATTTCCCACTTTTCTCCATAATGAATCTCATGGAAAACACCGGTGTAGGAAGAATCAGTCTGCACTTCTATCCGGATTTCTTTCCCCGCATCCAATGCATCCAGTTCCAAAAATACAAACGCGACCGCACTAACTCTTCCGAAAGGTCTGGTATCTTCCGTGGTATACTCTTTTCTCAACCGTTCATCTATGTATATTTTCATTTCCTGCTTGGAACTGCGGATACAAAGGTACAGATTGTCCTTCACATCATCGGGCAATGTGTTTTCTATGATGATAAGTTCATTCCGCTCTGCCTCGCATTTACCCGGAATTTCAATTTCTTCTCTGCTTCCGTCTTCCTTTACCCATATCCAGCCATCCGAAAAGGTTTTGTAATCACTTTCTTCGTTCTCTCTCTCATAGGAGAGGAAAATTTGTCCCAATACAAAATACAAGCATACTAGTCCTGCAAAAATCAAAAAAATTCTTTTCACGATTGATATCGCTTTATTTTCTTTTACATTATCCATATTTTCCCTCATAAAAAATACACGTATTTGTAACACTATAAAATTATTATAAAACCATTATCTTTTTTCTTCAACTTCTTCTCTTGAAAAAAATAGAAAAAGGCTGTCACCTTTTCGTAACAGCCTCCATTTCCTATAGTCGATAAATTATTACGCCTTTGAAGCTTCTTCCAATGTCTTTAACTGTTCAAATGTACCTTCTACAGTTGCAGAGAATGCATGTAAATCATCACAAGTGCGTTCAATTGTCTCTTTGCTCATCTGAGTACCTGCAAGTACTTCCTCTGAAGCAGCAGATAATGTAGAAATACTTTCAACGATTTTTCCGTTTGCTGTAAGAACTTCTCCTACTTCACTACTGATACTTTCAACGCCTTCTCCAAGTTCACGCATGCCTTCTTCTACCGTATTAAAGCTTGCAGTAACTTCTTCCACACGCTGTCTCTGAATTGCAATACTTTCAACAGCTGCTTCAAGTTCCGCCTGAGTTTCATTTGTTACATTTGTTAATTCGCTAATGATTTCCGTAATCTTTTCTGTAGAAATCTTTGTTTCTTCTGCAAGTGTTCTAATCTGATCAGCAACAACCGCAAAACCTTTACCTGCTTCACCCGCTCTGGCAGCTTCGATACTTGCATTAAGAGCAAGTAAGTTAGTCTGAGAAGAAATACTCAAAATAGATGCTGTGATGCTTGAAACCTTTTCTACATTCTGAACAAGTTCTTCTACTGTTTCAGAAATTCTTGCTGTATTCTGGTCAACCAAAACAGATTTCGCATACAAATCATCAGCCATCTGCTTTCCATTATCAACAGTTGCCTGTAAGTTTTCAGTTACTTCTTTTGCCTTAATTGCAGTTTCGTTAGCTGTTTCAAGTCTACCCTGAATTTCACCTGTCATTTCAGCCTGATGTCCGATAGCTTCTGCAGTACTTTCTGAACTACCTGCAATCTGTTCCATCGAAAGATTTGTAGCTTCCATTTCTTCATTAAGTTTCTCGAGTTTATCTAATACTTCGTGGAAATCCTTATCCAGTTTTTCAACGATTCCATTTACTGTTTCAGCTACCTCTGCACGATGTGTTGCTTCTTTTTCAATAGCTTCCTGGTTTTCTTTACTAAAGCTAATCAAAAGCCTGATTGCCCTCCATGCTCCAAATGCACAAACCAAAGTAGCCATTGTTGTAACATTTGCAAAACCAAACCCTGTCGTATCACCACCGAATTTTAATAATGCACTTTTAATAACTGCAATGATAAATGCACAAACGCACCCTAGCACCACAACCGGTTCATTTAAATAAATCATAAAACCTACAAGTGCCGGAAAAGCCATTGCAAGTGTACCTGCACCATTACCAAATACCAACGTCGCATACGCAACTAAGAATATAACCGCCATAACAACCATTGCAATCTTTTTCTTAGCGCATATTTTTGCTACTATTCCTGAAATTAATAAACATCCTACATATATTGCACATCTTACAATTGCAATAGTTGTCACACTTGTTTTCATTATATTGCTGATATCAACAAACGCATAAATAATATAACTTATTGCCAAAATAAGAAACATTGTCATATTGGTACGTCTGTACTGCTCAGGTGTTAATTTTTGTCTCTTCATAAAGTAAATCTCTCTTTCTTCTGTCTATTTCGCACTTTTATGCTATTGGCACTATTTTATGGTAATTTTGACCAATTGTCAATCCAAATATATCTCTCGTTTATGCAATTTTACAACCTTTAACTTGCACACCTATATGCGATTATGTTACAATTACCATAATTGGGAAATTTAGACAATTTCTAGTACATACGTGAGGAATCTTATATGTTACCAAATGTTTTATTAGTAGATAATGACAAGCATATATTGGAAGTAATGAGCTTATATTTGGAAGATGTAGCTACCGTATCCACAGTTCTGGGTGGAAGACAGGCTCTTGATTTTGTGCATCAAAATCCGGTTGACGTGATTTTTCTCGATGTGGATATGCCGATTATGGACGGTTTTGCTACGCTCGAACAGCTTAGAAATATAGAAAAATGTATTAACGTCCCTGTTGTTTTGGTTACAGGCAAAACGGACAAGCATACCATTTTGAACTCTCTTGTTATGGGTGTGGATGGTTATCTGGCCAAACCTGTCAGCAAGGAAAACCTGATTAATAAACTTCACGAAGTTTATCATACCAAGGACACTAAAGATGACAAAAAAACAATCCTTATGATAGACGATGATATGTCTTATCTGAAACAGCTGAACAATATGCTCAGCGATTCCTATGACGTCATTATGATAAATTCTGCCAAACTTGCACTGGACTATCTTTTAAAGCACACTCCCGATGCAATCTTGCTGGATTATCAGATGCCTCTTTATAATGGTGCCAACGTTATGAGTATGATTCAAAAAAACACAAGCCGCAAGCCAATTCCCGTTATCATTTTATCGGGAGCCTTAAACAGGGAAGCAGTTCAAGAATGTTATGCATACAATCCGTTTGCTTATCTTGTTAAACCTGTCTGCAAAGAAACCTTAATTGAACATCTCGAACAGGCATTGGCACTGGGCAATTCGATAGGAGAAGTACTATGATAAAGTATATTTGTCCCCAGCTTTTATTTGCAGGCTTTGTATTATCACTATATTATGCATTTTCACACTTAAGAAAGAAGAACTTGAAAAACAGAGAAAATCTTCTCTTTGTCCTCTTTTGTTTTTCCAGCGCCATTTGGAGTTTTGGCTTCTATGGCGTTTTTATTCAGACAATTCCCGAAAAGGCCTATGTATGGCGTGCCTTTGGTATGATTGGTACGTTCGGCTATCTGATTACGGTCCAGTTACTTATCTGCCACTTTTCAGGTATTCGTAAACTGTGGCGTTGTATGGTCGAAACCTTTTCCCTGACTGGAATTATTATTTATTTCTTTATTATACAAAAAGATCAGGTTACATACGAGCTTGCTGACATCGGTATGAGTTATTCCTTTACACCGGGACTTTGGAATAATATCTATATTACTTATTCCATTATTACCGCCATAAATATGTTTTGTGTAACCGTTTATATGCTTCGCCGTTCCTCCACCGGAAGATTGCGTACACTGGCAAAAAAGCTTTTAACAGCGGAAATAATTATCCTTTTTGGTATGCTTCTTGATACCATTTTCCCTATAATTGGTATGAAAGCCATTCCGGGTAGTAGTATCGCCCAAACTCTTGGTTTATTTATTATGTATGGCGCAGTTACTTTTGCAAGCCACTCCGAAATTACCATTAGTAATATGTCTGAATTCGTATATTATTCGCTGACAGTTCCTGTTTTGGTGTATGATTCCAAAAAGAAATTACAGATTTTAAATGACGCAGCCTACCCGTTTGTAGGTGTAAAAAAGAAAGAGCGCGGCGACTTTGATATCGCCGGAATTGATTCACTGTTCCACACCGACAAGGGTGATATATTTGACTTTGAGGGCAACTCACAGGAAGCTGATGCGGTTTGTTCGCACAATTTATCCTACTGCTCATTGTCTATCAATAAAATCTACGATGATTTTGATGATACCATCGGCTACATCATCATTGTTACCGACCTTTCAGAGCGTATGAACTCCATGAAACGCTTGGAAGAAGCGAAACAGGATGCTGAAAATGCCAACCACGCAAAGAGTACCTTCCTTGCCAATATGTCGCATGAAATCCGTACTCCTATGAATGCCATCATCGGTTTTTCAGAGCTTGTACTGAAAATGAACATTACGGATGAAGTCCGTTCCTATGTGAACGATATCAAATTTTCATCCCACAACCTGTTAGCAATTATTAACGACATCCTGGATATTTCAAAAATTGAATCCGGAAAAATGGAGCTTGTTTTAGACTCCTATTTTACTTCCCAGTTGTTAAATGATGTATCCATGATTATTTCACCACAGGTCAAACAAAAAGGACTGATTTTCGAAACAAAAATTGATCAAAATATTCCAAGAGCCCTATATGGCGACAAAGTACGTCTTAGAAGTGTTTTAACCAACATTTTAAACAATGCTGTAAAATACACACAGGAAGGAAGTATCACCTTCGAGGCATCTATATTAAAACAGACTACAACACACGTTACCTTGGAATTTAAAATAAGCGATACCGGAATCGGTATCAGACCTGAGAACCTTGCAAATTTATTTGAAACCTTTGAACGTTTTGACCAGAGAATTCATTATGGCATTGAAGGCTCCGGCCTTGGACTTGCCATTTCCAATGGCTATATCAACTTAATGGGCGGACAAATCAAGGTTGACAGCACCTATCAGAAAGGTTCCACTTTTACCGTTATTCTGGAACAGAAAATTATAGATGACAAACCTTTGGAACAGGATTACAGCCAGAATGCAATTGCCCAGAATGCTACGAGTATTTCCAATATGAAGCTCTATGGAATTTCCGTTCTCGTAGCGGACGATAACATCATCAACCTTCGTGTAGCCCACGGAATTTTAAGCTATTACGGCCTTGTTGTAGACACCGCCTCAAGCGGCAGGGAAGCACTTGAACTTTGCCGTTCAAAAAAATACGATTTTGTATTTATGGACCAGATGATGCCGGAAATGGATGGTATTCAGGCAATGCGCGAAGTACGTAAACTGAATTCCCACTACCAAAAAGGCGGCGTGGGAAAAATCATCGTACTAACAGCCGATGCCATTAAAGGTGCCAGAGAAACACTTATTGGCCAGGGCTTTGACGAATACCTTGGAAAACCAATTAACGTAGCCCAGTTGGAAAGATTATTTATCCGCTACATTCCTTCCAATAAGATTACCTACGAAGATGCTTCTGACAGTTCATCATCCTCTGAATTATCCGTGCCGGAAACCAAACTTTTAGGCATTGACGTTGCTATGGGAATCAGTAACTGCGGTGGAAAATTTGAAGACTATTTGAAGATTCTGAAGATTACATACGATTATGGCGAAAAACAACTTGCCGAATTAAGAACTGCTTTTGAAGAAAAGGATTACGAAACTTACATTATCAAAATCCACTCCATAAAGAGTACTTCCTTGAATATTGGCGCAACCGGAGTTTCCGCTATGGCCCGTAGCCAGGAAGAAGAAGGCAGAGCCGGAAATTTTTCATACATAGACAAACATATGGAGGATTTCCAGGAAGATTACCTAAAACTTTTGAAAACAATAAAAGAACTTCTAATTGAACACCGGATAATTGTCGAGGAAACTACAGACCCGGAAGATATTCCGGAACTTGATGAAGCAATGTTGTTTCGAATTTACAAAAATATTGAGCGTCACATCGACCAGTTTGACTTTGCAAAAGTATTTGATATTTTGGAAGAAACAAAGAAATTCAAAGTTCCCGATAAACACAAGGAAATCTTAAACAAGCTGGATTCTCTGATGGAAGACTTAAACATTGATGAAATTAAAGAATTACTAAGTAGTGTGAAATAACAAAAAGAACTCCGATTAATTGTCGGGGTTCTTTTTTATTCCTTCTATCGCTAAATGTCTAGCGCGCATAATATACTCTGTTGTCCTTGCGCGGCGGCACCTGTGGCAAATCCATATCCGCATATCCCAAAGCCAAATGTCCTACACCTACGTAATCACCTTCAATACCAAGCTGACTTAAAATTTCTTTGCCAAAATCATCTTCAAACTCTTCCTTTGCACGGTGAATCCAACAGGAGCCAAGGCCCAGCTCGTGCGCCATAAGCATCATATTTCCAAGTGCCAGGCTTCCATCATAAACCGCTGTGTTTACCGTAGCATCTGCAATCACAATCAAAATAACCGGCGCACCGTAAAACGGATCAAACCCTTTCTGGAATCCTCCAATTTGGCAATTCTTTTCGGCAATTTTATCTCTGAGTTCTTTATTGGTAACTGCAATAATCACAGGTGCCTGTTTTCCACGTCCCGATGCAGCGTAAAGTCCTGCTTCAATTACCTGATTAACCAATTCCTCCGGTACCATAACATCCGGTTTATATTTTTTGATACTACGGCGTTCTTTCATAAATTCTAATAAGTTCTGCATTTTATTCTCCTTTTCTTTTCATAAATGCACTATAATTGCAGCCTGTATAACAAAGACTCCCAAGAGGTCACACCATCAAACTTGGTTCTCACACCGTCTTTTTCATATACAAAGCCACACTTTTTAAGCACTGCTCCGGAAGCCGGATTTTCTTTGGCGTGCCATGCCACAAACTCTCTGAGTTCAAGTTCTTTTTCAGCAAATTCAAGCATACCTTTTACAATCTCAGTGGTGTACCCCTGATTCCAATATTTATACATTATATTGTAACCTACTTCGAAGCATTTTTCCTCATCATTATAAAAAATTCCACCGCTACCAAACAAATAGTTTTCATCTTTGAGACAAAATCCCCAGTCATAAGTCTTATCTGAGTGAATATTTTCTTCTACCACCTTAAGCCATCCTCTTGTATCTTCTACAGAAGCATGGGTATTATAACGCAAATATCGGGTCACTCTTTCATCTGATGTCCATCTGTCAAAAATGTCCTGTGCATCTGTTACTGAAAGTGGTCGTAAAATTAATCTTTCTGTTTCTAAAATCGGCGTAATCATAGAATTTACTCCTTCTAAACTATAACTTTCTACTTATTTTATCTCACAAAACACTCACGTGTAAACAGAATATATGTTCGATTTTTATTGATTGTTTTATATTTTTCTGATAAACTATATTATAGGGTGTTACCAAAAACGGTAAGCGGTTCGCCTTTCGCCAGAGTGAGTACATTCTGAGAACTTCCAGTATCTTTGGAGGTGATACCAATGGAAAATAAAGTGAAAGGTACAAATATGATGTTGGAAACATTGATCAGTATAATTGGTATTGTAGTGACGATGATTAGTATCGTCGTCACAATTATCAGTATCTTACAAAGTACAAAGAAACATAAACATCAAAGAAGCAACCGCCCCTCGCCAAAGGAATAGGTTGCTTCTTTTGATAAGCACTTATAATTGAGGCGAACCGTTTGCTATCGGTAACACCTCTTTACATATTTATTTTAAAGTTATAGATTTATTTTGTCAATTATATTCCCCTAAATCAATAGCCAATATATATCTATCTCATCTTTTTCAGCATTTCATCGTACTGCCCATACATTTTCTGTACTTCATTTTCCAATATATAATAGTGCCTTATGTACGGAATTAAAAGTACCAAAAGAAGTATTGTCATAACAGAGAGGGCGATATTTCCTTTATCCATTGCCGCCAGAATCACTGTACCAAGAATAGACATAATCTCCAAAATTGCAAAAAGCACTGTCACTATTAAATGGATGAGTCTTTCATGCTGAAAAAACGCAACCTGCGTCAAATGTTCTTCTAAAACTTTGGCCCAGTTCGCATCCTCTTGTTTCAATAATTCATCTATTCTTTTTCGGTATGCTAAAATTCGTTTTTCCATAGTTATTACCTGCTTTTTGTTGAATATATAACTATATTATCAGTTGCTGTCGGATTTTGCATCTGGAAATTTATTAGATTCCCATTGTTTTTGGGTTATCTAACTATTTTACGGTGTAAATTTATATTTCTACAAATCAAGCCGTACTTTATTTTTCTAATTTACGGTCAAATTTGCTAGTTTTTTAAATTAAACCGTAAAATTCGCATATGTTTTACGGTCATTTTCTTACTATATCTTATTTGAACCGTAATAACTATGTTATATTTACGGTTTAGAAAGAAAAAAAACCAATCCGACCGTAATCAACATATATTTCTTACGGTTAAATTTAATAAACCTCCAATACCAACCGTAATTCTGCTAACTATTTACAACTCTACCATATACACATCCGCCATTTCACCCTGAAATTCAAAACTACGCTCATAAACGCCGCCGTTTTTTATGATGGTCTTTAGAGATGGTTCATTATCTCTTTCCACCGACAACTGTAATTTTGTCATTCCGGCTTCTTTTGCAACATCTTTAATCATAGCAAGCATCTTCGTCGCATAGCCTTTCTTTCGTTCAGATGGTCGTACACTGTATCCGCTGTTACCAAAATCCTTCAGAAAGTCATTGAGTGTGTGACGTAGGTCAATAATTCCTACAATTTTTTCATTTCCAGCCACTGCAAAAAATGTGTCCGTTACCACCCAATTAGGATTTACTGTATCGGTAGATTGATTATTTGTTATGGACGCAAGCCACTCCTCGTAACTATCCATATTGTCCAGCATTTCACTGCCATTAATGACTTTCTCGCCGTTATCAAAAAATTCCTGCTTAAACTCTAATGCGGCCTGTTTCATTTCTATAGTCGGTCGTATCAATTTTATCATCGTTCTATTTGCCTCCATAACATAACCTACAAATCAATCATTGTAAGCTTTTTATGCATAGTTTCAATTTCAAACTTGGCTCCTGTAAATTTGGACCACTGACCCGCTCCTCCCAAGCCGTCATAACCGCACTCATCCGTCAAATGATTAGATATTTTTTTAACTGTGTCCATAGTCCTTCCAAGTGTGTCATAGGTACAATCCAATATATTTTCACAATGTTCCATAATAGTATACTCCTATGATATCTTTACCGCCAGTTCAAGTGCCAACTGGGCAAACATATCTTTCTCTTCAAATTTCACTTCGTCACTAAGACTTCTTTTATCCCATTTTTCTCCGTCCAAGTTATCTGCCGCATAAAGGAACTGGAATAATTCTTTCTCACGGAACTGTGCAACTGCTGCCATTGCGGAACATTCCATTTCTACACAGATGCATCCCATTTCTTTTCGTCTTTCCATTTTTGCTCTTGTTTCGCGGTAAATGGCATCTGTGGTCCAGGTCTTACCGATTCTGTATCCACATCCTATCTCTTCCAAAACAGCCGTAAATTCCGGTATGTATTTTTTATTAACGTCCATTTCATCAGATGCAGGCAAATAGTGATAACTGAGTCCTTCATCGCGAACTGCTGCATTTGGAATGATTATAGCACAATCTTCGATATCCTTATCCAAAACACCACAGGAGCCATAAACAATCACTGTTTCCACACCAAGTGCATACACTTCTTCCAATTGTCCACCTGCGCCGGCCGCTCCCATATCCATCAAAAACATTGCAACTTCCTTGTCCTTATACTTAACCCTGTAAATCGGGAAATCATCATTTGCATTCTTTGTAATTGCAATTACTTCACCATTTAGGAGTTTTAAAACTCTTTTAAAATTCTTTCCTTCAAAGCAACTCACCGCCACCTTCGGCATCTTGCCTTTTAAACCTTTTGTCTCTATTTGTTCCTGCATTAAATCCATAGGATTTAAAATCGCCTCTTTATCGTAATCAAATTCTTCCAATATCATAACTTATTCCACCTCGCTTTTTATTTGTAACAATGCCAAAACTGTGACGTGGTCTCAATGATTACCGTTCCGTCTTCCCCTAGTTTTTCACCAAAATACTGCATAATTACCTGTTTATTCTCTTCCAGATATTTTCTGTTTTCCTGATAATTACCACAGGCTCTTTCAAACAGTTCTTCGCAATCGCCATAACGCATACTATTATCCAAATGAACCATTTCTATGGAAGAAAAAAGACTCCTAATCAATTTCTCAAATTCGTTATGGCTACATTCTTCCTTCTGTCTCTTTTCTTCAATGAAGCCTATTTTTAATCCCATATCTTCAAACGCTTTTTGCCAGAAAAAATGCTCCGTATTCACTTCAAAACCATTACAAGAAAACATACCGCCATCTTTCAACACTTCGGCTACTTGGCTGATTAATCCTTTTATATCACCAATAAAATCAAAAAGATAGTGCGCAATAATATAATCATATTTCTCTTTTACCTGTAACTGCGACCATAATTCTTCACTCTCCACATCCGCCCAAAGAAGATTTATTTCAGGATTTGAAACACTCTGCCCAAAGACATATTGTTCAAAATCATCTGCCCAGCTTCCACGTAAATCAACCGCATCCACGGTAACGTGCTCCGGAATTCTCTCCCAATTATTTCGCCACAATTTTCCAAAACCACAACCAAGATCCAGTACCTTGCTTTTTTCCGGAAAATCCAGCGACTCATAAATCACTTCGTACCAGTCTCTATCAATCGCCGTATGTTTGAGTGCATCAAAATGCCTTTTGTCCGCATCCTGGTCCTGCTGAATCGTCCGCGCAATTTCCGCCACATCATTCCAATTCGGCCTACCTTCTGTTCTTGCAAGCATTCCTTTAATGCAAGCTATCGTACGCTCTATTTCCTGCTTTTTCTCTTCCATAATTTCAAGCTGCTGACTCAGTGATTCAACAATATCCATATTTTTACCGACAATCAGATTTTCGTAAATCTCCTCCAAAGAAAAACCAATCTGCTTCAGCGCAATAATTTTTTCCAAAACCAGAATTGCTTCCTTGTCGTAAAGGCGATAGTTGCCTTCCGAGTAATCCGAGGGTTTCAAAAGCCCTTTTTCATCATATAATCTCACTGCCTTTTGAGAAATTCCAACCTTCTTTGCAATCTCTCCCGAAGTCATCTTTTTATCCATATTAACCGCCTCCATATTCATATGATAAAGGGTGCCCCTGGGGAAGAGTCAAGGAAATTTGTACAAATCTTTTCGCTTACCTTGAAAAAAAACTTTAATATGGCTACAATATATATAAAAAACAAAAGAAAGGATTTTTCGCTATGTATAATGGAAATGAAAATGTTGTAATTTGTGATCACCCACTGATTAAGCATAAAATCACGAGACTTCGTGATAAAAGCACGGGAACCAATGAATTCAGAGCGATTGTAGAAGAAATCGCAATGCTCATCGGTTACGAAGCATTGCGTGATTTGGAGCTTACCGAAATTGATGTAGAAACACCGATTGAAACTGCAAAATGTCCTGTTATTGCAGGCAAAAAGCAGGCAATTATTCCGATTCTTCGAGCAGGGCTTGGCCTTGTTGGCGGTCTTCTTAAATTGATGCCGACTGCAAAGGTTGGACACATCGGTCTTTACCGTGATGAAGAAACTTTTGAGCCTCACGAATACTACTGCAAGCTTCCGTCGTCTATCGACCAACGTAAAGTTTTCGTAGTAGATCCAATGCTTGCGACAGGTGGTTCTGCCATCTCAGCAATTGATTTTATCAAGCAACGCGGCGGAAAAGATATTACCTTCCTTTGCGTAATTGCTGCTCCTATCGGCCTTGAAAAGCTTATGGAAGCTCATCCTGATATTAAGATTTTTGTTGGAAACTTAGACAGAGAATTGAACGAAAAAGCTTACATCTGTCCTGGTCTGGGCGATGCCGGCGATAGAATTTTTGGAACAAAGTAGGGGGTATTTTATGAAAAGATTCTTGGCAATGTTATTGGTTGTTGCATCTATCTTCTCACTATGTGCTTGCGGTATGTCCGCGGAAGAAAAAGCATATAAAGAAGAAGTAGAAAACGCTATAGGTATTTATCCTAAATGGGCGGAAACAACCGTGTTCTACGAAATTTTTGTAAGAAGTTTCGCGGACAGTAATGGAGATGGAATTGGGGATTTTAAAGGTATCGAGGAAAACCTTGATTATCTGGAAGAATTAGGCGTGGGTGCCATTTGGCTTATGCCTATGATGGAATCTACAACCTATCACGGCTATGATGTTGTAGATTACTATGCACCAAATCCGGATTTTGGAACAATGGATGATTTTGATTCGTTAGTAAAAGCGTGTCACGAAAGAGGCATTAAGGTCATTCTTGACTTTGTAGTAAATCATTCATCAAGTTCAAACGAATGGTTTAAAACGGCCTTGGCAGATGAAAACAGTAAATATAGAGATTACTATTTTATTGAAGAAACAATTCCTGTAGATGAAAGTGATGCAACTTATTCATCTTGGAGACAAGATAAAGATACAGGTCTTTACTACTATGGTCATTATGATGTAATTATGCCTGACTTGAATTATCACAATCAGGAATTACGCGACGAAATCAAAAATGTCGCAAAATTCTGGTTGGAACACGATATCGACGGTTTCCGTTTAGACGGTGCCAAAGAAATTGATACTGATATTAATGTAACCTTAGATTGGTGGAAAGAATTCACCAACGAAGTGGCAAGTGTGAAAAAAGACGCCTTCATTGTAGGGGAAAACTGGACTACATCTTATGTTGAAGTAGGCAGATATTATGAAGCCATGCCATCTTCTTTCAACTTTATTTTGACCGACAGTATTTTAAGTATGTCAAGAGGTCAGTATGTTGATGTCGTAAAAGATATGAACGTAATGCGTGAGCGCTACCAGTTAAAAGTGGATTCAAACGATGTAAACGGAATGATGGTTGACTCCGTTATGATTGGTAACCACGATATGGACAGAGTTGTAACAAGACTTAATTCTGTAGAAAAAGCTAAATTGGCAGCTACGATTCAGTTTACGTTAGCAGGCACACCATTTATTTACTACGGCGAAGAGATTGGGCAATTAGGTCAGAAGCCTGATGATAACCGCCGTGAACCATTCGATTGGTATAAGAGTGCCGACGGTACTTATATGACAGAAATGACCGACATTTTCTTCAATCCGGTTTTAACTTATGTACAGCCTGATGACGGTATTTCTGTTGAAGAAGAAAAAGATGATGCAAACAGTATGTTAAATCATTACAAAACTTTGATTGCTATGCGTAATGCACACCCGACTTTCTACAATGGTACTTATGAAACACTCGGTATGGGTGGTGGCGGACTTTATGCATATAAAGTTTCCGGAGAAGATTCACAGTATCTTGTAATCCATAATCAGAGAAAAGATAATAAAACCGTTACTTTAAACGTTGGTGGTACTGATATTTACAACAACACAGAAGTTACAGCAGGTGAATATGAAATCAAAGCATATTCCTCACTTATTATGAAATATGAAGGCGATACCAATCCAATTAATAAAGATGATTTTGCACAGGAAGAACCTAAGACCTTTACAGTTACCTTCCGTGTAACGGTTCCTGAAAACACACCGGATGAACCAATTTATATCATCGGTACATTTGATAATTGGAAAGTAGCAGATGAGCCTTACATTATGACAAAGGTTGATGATTACACATACGAATATACAATGACAGGTTCTGAATTATCGAGCATTGAATACAAATACAATCGTGGAAACTGGGATGCTCGTGAACAGAATGAAAATCATGTGGATTTAGTAGGACCACTCCAAAAAGAAAACCGTGAATACACATATTATGAAGATAATTATGTGGTCGAAGATGTAATTGGTAGCTGGTCAGATATTCAGTAAAATAAAAAACAAAAGGACTTTTTCGAGGCTATTCATTTTCATAGAGAGCTCTCAAAAAAGTCCTTTTCTATTTGCTTTAAAAATTCTTTCGTCAAATAGTTTAGTGGTTCTGACCCACTTCAAAATTTACACCTGTATCTGCCGGTGTTTCTTCATCAAACACATAATCTTTATCAGGCAAAATTGCATTCATAATAATACCTGCAAGTGCACCTGTTGCAAGACCGGAAAGGCTAATTGTGATGCTTCCGATTGTGAATGCAATGGCACCTGCCGCACTGTAATGAATACCGATTGAAAGTACCAAAATAAGTGCCGCGATGATAACGTTTCTTGACTTTGTAAAGTCCACTTTATTTTCAACCACGTTACGAACTCCAACTGCTGAAATCATACCATAAAGAATTAGGGAAATACCGCCAACTGTTGCTGTAGGCATAACCTGAATGATTGCAGCGAATTTTGGACAGAATGAGAAGAAAATTGCAAAACATGCCGCAAGACGTACAACAAACGGATCAAATACTTTTGATAAGTTAAGTACACCTGTATTTTCGCCATAGGTTGTGTTAGCCGGTGCACCAAACAATGCTGCCAACATTGTAGCAAGACCATCACCTAAAAGTGTTCTGTGAAGTCCCGGGCTCTTAATATAGTTAATACCCGTTGTAGAAGAAATTGCTGAAATATCACCGATATGCTCTACAATTGTTGCAAGCGCAATTGGCATAATTGTAATCACCGCTGTAATCAGCTTTGACACATCAAAGTTGTCCCCGAACATACCAAGAACTGTCATTTCTTTTTGAATCGGAATACCAATCCAAGCTGCTTCTTTTACCAGTGTAAAGTCAACTTCTCCCATACAAATACCTACAAGGTAAGATGCCACAACACCAATTAATATCGGTATGATTTTAATCATGCCTTTACCAAAGATATTACATAAAATTACGACTACAATTGCTACCAATGCAATCCACCAATTGGTTGCACAATTGTCAATCGCTGACTGTGAAAGTGTCAAACCGATTGCAATAATAATTGGTCCGGTAACAATCGGTGGGAAATATCTCATAATTCTCTTTGCTGAGAATAGTTTGATTAGCAATGCCAAAACCAGATACAATATACCTGCGCACGCTACACCAAAACAGGCATATGGAATCATTTCCACGTTACTGCTTCCATCCTCAAGTTTCGGCGCGATTGCAAAATATCCGCCAAGGAACGCAAAAGACGAACCTAAAAATGCAGGCACTTTACCTTTTGTAAGTAAGTGGAACAATAATGTACCCACACCTGCAAATAACAGGGTTGTAGAAACATTAAGACCTGTCAAAAGCGGTACCAGCACGGTTGCTCCAAACATTGCAAACATATGCTGAAGACCCAAAACAGTAACTTTACCGACACCGAGTTTTTTCGCATCATAGATAGCTTCTTGATTTTTGTTATTCATTTTCTTCTCTCCTTGTATATTTTTTGAATAAAATCTCCAATTAGTGTTTGAAATGTGGGATTTTTTATTCTTCATTATGAGTATAGCACAGTTATTTGCTAATGTCTGTCAAAACATTCCATTGTTTTCATAATCACGACTCTGCAATCTTTTTTATCAAATTTCATAGCATTAAAATTATTGTTGTCAATTTGTTCAAAATACACCGCTAAAAGTGTGATTTTTTTCCAATACACCAGTTTACTTTATTCACAAAATATATTAGAATTAGACCGAATAAGACTTTATAAGGAGAAATGAATCATGAAAATTTCATCATTACAGAGCGCAAGATATGAATACGCTCCAAAACTTCCTGCCATGCTCAGAAACGGCATTGCAGACATTTGTGTAAATGAAGGCGCCCAAACTCAGAGTGTAGCTGATCAGGAAAAAATCAAAGCACTTTTCCCAAATACTTATGGTAAAAAGGAAATCACTTTCCAGAAAGGCCAGAACACCTCTGCAGATAAAAAGCAGGTAGTAGGCGTTATCCTTTCCGGCGGACAGGCTCCTGGCGGACACAATGTTATTTGTGGTTTATATGATGCTTTAAAGGCAACAAACAAAGAAAACGGTCTTTACGGTTTCAAGGGCGGCCCAAGTGGTCTTATCGAAGATGATTATGTAATTTTTGATGATGAATACATCGATC
>CAZMND010000017.1:0-28114 GCA_964567585.1 uncultured Lachnospiraceae bacterium | reverse complement strand
TTAAGTGTATTTGTAGATGAATCCGGGGATTTTGGGGAATATGAAAAGCATGCACCATATTATATTATTACAATGATTCTGTATGACCAGAGTGTTGATTTATCAGTAGAAATTAGTAGACTAAATGAAGCATTAAAGAACATAGGGTATGGTAACGAATAGGCGATTCATACAGAACCGCTAATAAGGAGAGAAGAACCATATAGATATTTTCAACCAAATGAAAGGCGTGCGATATTTTCGAAGTTATTTTACTTCACACTCGGATGTGATATTAAGTATAAGTCGTTGATTGTGAATACAGAGGCGGCTGAGATTACGGAGAAAAGAGTTTACGAGTTGTATGAGTTGCTGAAATGATTATTTACGGCTGTTCCTAAATAAATTGAAAATAGCAAATCTAATGGAAAGCAAAATGCTCACTGAAATTTTAATGGTTCCGGTGGGCATTTTTGTGCGTGTGAATCCGGCATAAGAAGGTGATGCCAAGACTATATTGCTTGATTTGAAAATGTCAATATGATATGATTAGTTAGATTAAAATAATCGGAGGAATATAAATGACAAAAAAGATTTTAGCTATCTTTTTGGCACTTTTATATAGTATTGTATATATCGTGGTGGGACCAACTATAAAAGCGCAGAATTTCAGTTTTAATACTTCGCAAATTCTGTCTTTTGTGTTATGTTTCGTGTTGTGCTCAGCAATTAATATTTTTATTTTTTCGGTTATTCCAAAGTGGCGTTTTGAATTAAAAAGTGACCGCATATTAAAATGGCTTGATAAAGTGGGGGACCGTAAAATATTTGGGTTTGTTTGGGCATTTATATTTGCATCATGGGTGCCTGCTTATCTCATTTTATATCCGGGCGTTTTATCTTATGATATGATATCGCAGGTTGGTAGTGCACTGGGTACAATTGCCGATAATCATCATCCTGTTTTACATACCTGGCTTATACGTATTTTTATGCAATTAGGAGATGCCCTGTTTTCAGGTTATGAGTATGGTCTTGGTTTGTTGTCACTTCTTCAGATGGTGATTTTAAGTTATGCACTTGCCCGATTGGTCATGCTGTTAAAGAAAAAGAATGTTCCGATTCCGATTGTTATACTCACTGCACTTTTTTCGGCGATTTGGTTTATGAATGCATGCTTGTCAGTGACAATGATAAAGGATACATTACATGCGGCATTTCTGGTATTGTTTGTATGTCACTTTACGGAAATTGTGATGAATCCGTCAGAATATGCCGGCCGAAAGAGGAATTTGATTTTATTACCGATTATTAGTTTTTTTATGTGTGCCTTCAGAAATAACGGTATTTACATATATGTATTTTGTTTTGCGGTTTTGTTAGTTTTGAGAATTGCGAAAATAAGGAGGGCGAAACTGTTTATTCCTTTGATAGTGGCAATTTTATTGCCGGTATTTTTATTCAAGATTTATACGGGGCCGGTTTTTGATGCGTTTGGTATTCAGCAGGGGCAGGTACGCGAAGCATTGTGTATACCTATACAGCAGTTGCAGCGTGTTGCTGTTAGCAGAGCAGATGAATTGACAAGCGAACAGACGGAGCAGATGGCGTATTATATTGATAACTTGGAATGGATGGGAGAATCCGCTGTTTGTGAATATAGTCCATTTATTGCAGACTATGCAAAAAGTTGTTTTTATTCGGATCATTATAACAACGACCCAATTGCTTTTTGGAAATTTTATTTGCAGATAGGAAAACAGTTTTCAAAAGAATATGTAGTGGCTTTTTTATCGAACACTCTGGGATTTTGGTATCCGGGATATTACGATTTTTCATATGTTATGTATGAAAACTATTCTGCGGAAGTGTTTGTAGAGCCTTTGGAACGAAAGAGTATATGTGATATACAATTTTTGCAGGACTATTATGAGAGTGTCTGTGGTTCCGAATTTTGGAGAAAGACACCTGGTTTAAGATTGTTCTTTGTGTCCGGATTTGCGCCATGGTTTTTAGGTTATGCCTTGGTTTTGGCGTGGAGAAAGAGAGGATTTTTTACAAAGGTCTTTCCTCTGTTTTTGCCACTAATTGCACAATATGGCATTATGATACTTTCGCCTATGTCATCATTCCGTTATTCGTGGCCGTTTTATTTGATGTTGCCAATTCTCTTTATAGCGGTATATGGCAATGCGGAAACATCAACGTTGATGAATAAGGGTGTAGAAAAGCACGTGGAGGATAAAAATGAAACTTGCAACATTTAAAGAAAAAATAGAAAAGTGGCATTGGGGAATACTGGTACTTATATTTGTCATAGCTGTAATACCGCGTATAGTGGGTATCAACTGGGGAATGCCTTATGGCAATCTGCATCCGGACGAAGGACTTATATATGGTGAGGCTTATAATTGTGCGTTGGAACGTAACTTTGAGATACATCAATATTACAGACCAAATCACGTTTCGATAAAATTGAATACCCTTTTATATATTGGAATGCAGGAATTATATTTTGCGCCACAGGGTGAAACGGATTTTCAACTTAATTATAATTTGTATTTTGACGTATTTACTACGGCGTCTCGTATTTTGACAGTTGTTTTCTCAATGGGAACGGTTGTTTTGGCTTACCTGATTGGCCGTTTTTGGGGCAAAAATCAGGCTTTGTTTGCGACGCTTCTTTTTGCGGTAGTGCCGTCATTTATTGAGCATTCTCATTATATTACACCGGATATACCGTTATTGTTTTTCTTGATGGGGGTGTTGTGGGCAGCACTCTGTTATATGAGAAAACCATCGGTAAATTGGTTGTTTTGGATGTCTTTCTTCACGGCATTAGCCACTTGTGAAAAATATCCGGGGGCTTATGGTTGTGCGATTATCGCGGTAGCTGTATGTGTGACACATATTAAAAAGCCACTTAGAATTGTAAGAGATGGATTTTTGGCAATCCTCTTTTTCGTGCTGGGAATTATGGCTGTTTCGCCTATATTGATAGTTGATTTCCGAACTGTTTTGGAAATCATGAAAGGTCAGAATAAGCCATATCACTTGGGCGCAGATGGTTTGAATTTTGGAGAAACTTTGTGGTTTTACGCAAAAACCGCAGCAGTACAGCTTGGATTGGTGCTTACCCTGAGCAGCATTTATGGAATTGTAAGATCTTTCATGAAAAATGCAAAGTTAACAATTATTATGTTGTCATTCTTGGCGTATATCATACCAATCTCGATGTTAAGCATCCATTGGGAACGATATACATTGCCAATTTATGCAGCGGGTATTTTGTTCGGAGCAGCGGGGGTATTCTATATTTTAGAGGACTTGCAGAAAGTTTTGCAAAAGAATATTATCTTTTCGTTGATTGCATATTTCCTATTGCTCTTATTGCCGGCGGGAAGTCTCACAGCCGGGACGATGGCTGTATGCGGAAGTTTTCTGGCGCCTGATAGTCGTATCTGTCTCCAAGACTATTTTCGTCAAATAAACGTAAACGCTAATAACACGGTATTTGACTGTAACACCCCGTTGGATCCGGGCGGATACTATGGAGCATTTTGTAATTTTGAAGAAGGGGATCCTACGAAATTCAAATATGGCAGTAGTCCGAAGTATGTTATGACGTCATCTGCACAACGTGACCTTTATTTAGTGGCTGATCCTGAAGTATATGGATGGGTTGCAAGGTTTTATGAAAAACTGGATGAGAACTATGAATTGGTTTTTTTGTTCACGGTTGAAAATCCCAGCAGTCATTTCCTGGAAGTGGAAAACATCTGGTATGCGGCAAGAAGTGTTTACAGATATTTGGGTGGAGCTGCAAAGGGATATGAGATTAGATTATATCAGTTGGTGCCTTAATAGGGCATAATCTAGGAGAGACGAATGAAAATTTGGATGTCGATTGGAATCTATTTAAAGGAAATGAGGATAAAAAGCTGGCTAAAAAATCTGTTTGTTTTTTTACCTATTATATTTTCATTGGAATTATTTGAATGGAATAAACTTATTGAAGTTAGTGTTTTAACCTTGGCTTTTTGTTTTATATCTTCAGCTATTTATGTACTGAATGATATGAGCGATGTGAAAAATGATAGAAAACACGAGGTAAAGAAAAATCGTCCAATAGCATCGGGGCAAATTTCGTTCCCTTGCGCATGGATATTATTGATATGCTTAACAATTGCAGGATTTGGAATGGCTCTTTGGGTTAATATTCAAGCATTTTTATTAATTCTGGTTTATGTAGTTATCAATATTTTATATTCAAAATGGTTAAAATCAAAGGTGATTATTGATTGCTTTTGTATTGCGGCAGGTTTTGTCCTACGTGTGATGGTGGGAGGAACCATTGTCAGTTCCGGCGTTTCTAATTGGATGTTTTTGACGGTGATAGCATTATCCTTGTTTATGGCGTTTGGAAAACGCAGAGGAGAATTGAACAGTTATGCAGGCGGAGAAACCAGGGGTGTTTTGGCAGCGTATGAGATGAATTTCCTTGACGGGATAGTTTTTATGTGTGCCGGTTTGACTATGGTATTTTATTCTCTGTGGTCTATTTCGCATGAATCGAACTTAGTCTATACAGTGCCGATTGTTCTGTTTGTAGTAATAAGATATTTATTTCTGGTGTTTGCGGGACGAGCAGAAGCAGACCCTACAACACTGATATTATCTGATAAAACGCTTTGGGTACTATGCGGAATCTGTGCGATAATAATGCTTGTTATGTTATATGGAACGCAGATGCTTTGATATGGAATATTGAATCCTTGTCTCAAACAATAACGGATGAAAATAAAGTTGAAACAAATAAATAGTTAAAATGATACGAGATGGTTTATGTGTAATAATTGCACTTTAAATCATCTCGTTTTTCATACCGATTCTAATCCCATATTTATTGTCATAGGAATGTAAGCTTGAGGTGAAAAGCAGTAAAAAGAAATAAGGTATTGAAAATATGAATTATTCAACGCATAGATATGCAGGAGACGAAGAGTCAAAAGCAGCTGTTATAAGGTGGCAGGAACAAGAGCCGGATGTGTTATTTATGCATCCAAGAATCGACCAAATGACACTAAAAGAGTATATAGATCCGTTTACGGGTGAGTCGGTAAAACAAAGCAAGTAATATGAGCCAAAGGGGCTCTGTAAGGAAATGACGTTGCGGCTGGCGGACCATTCAATGATTCTTTAGACTCCAGTGCAGGTAATATGCCCTTATAGGACGCAACAAACCACCGGTTGATGAGCGGTGGTTATGATTATATAGCTTTGACATCAAAATATTTCTTCCTGCTTCAAAAGTTCTTCATTCATTTCAGCTAAAGAACTACTTAAGAATTTTAGCAATTTAATTGCGTATTCCCCGTCTTTATCGATGATGTCACCAAACTGTTCCTTGGAGAGCTTGGTTAGTTGCATATAGTAGCGGTTTTTCTTATAGCCGGCAACAAAGATAAAATCTTTTAAATCATTAAAGAGCATTAGCTTTTCCATACGGTCCAGTAAGGTGCAAAGTAAATTCCAGGCAATTTCTTTATCCGAGGTTAAAATGGATAAGAAGTTACTTTTTTCGATTTCCAAAACCAGTGTGTTATTTTCACAGGCAATGACGGAAGCATTTCGTGGCTTGTTTTCAAGGAGTGACATTTCACCAAAGATTGTTCCCGGCTGTAATTGTGTAACGGTCCTTATAGTATCGGTAAAAGAGCCTAATACAATGTCTACATCGCCTTGTAAAAGCAGATATGCGGTATTACCTGTTTCGTTTTCTACACAGATAAAATCACCTTTATTAAATCTTTTAATTTTTCCCAGTGTCTTTAATAATTCAATATTCATAAAAGTCCTTCTATAGAGAGTTTATTATTTTATATAAATCATAATAGAGTGCTAAATTTTGTTTGTCAATCATATATCCTTGAACTTATGAGCATAAAATGGTAACCTATATTTAATAATGAAAAATAAAAAGGTAGTAATATGACCCCATCTATTATTTTTGATAAACAATTTGTGAATAAAGTAGAAATGATATTGCATTCGCCATGTAATATATCAAATAAAATGTTTGAGATGACACTGGTTTTGGATGGGAAGCTTTCCAAAGAGGCTGTGGTGGAAATTGTGCCGCATCTTTTGCGGGTGTTGAAGCGCCACAGTGAGGTTTTTGCAAATGTGCGACTGAATATGGTGAAATGGATTGATGACGAACATATCGAAAATCAGATAATTCCAATGTCAATGGCCATGATTTCTTCACATTATGAGAACTATGAGCAAAAGCAGATTGCAAAGAATTATCAGATTCTTATGCAAAATTTAAAGCTGTTTCATGCAAGAAGCAAATTGATCATTGTAGTAACGGATGGGAACTATGAAACCGGCGATGAGGCGGAACTAAAAAAGGTTATGCAACCATTTTTGTATCGTAAGGTTATGAATGTGGTTATGGGAGAGTCGATAGAATTAAGATGAGTATGAAGAGAATAGTTATTGATTCTTTAAAAGTAAGTATAGCGGTAGCAGTGGCTATTGCAATTGCCAATATATTGCAGTTGGAATATGCTATATCAGCCGGAATTGTGGCGGTTCTGTCCATAAGACCTACGAAGCGGGAGACGATTAATCTGGCTGCGGGTAGACTTTTGGCCTTTTTGATTGCGCTGTTGATAGCGGCCATAAGCTACAGATTTTTTGGTTTTACCCAGTTGGCGTTTTGGATTTATATTATTCCGTATGTTTTTATTTGCTATTTGAAGAAATGGACGGCGGCGATAACGATGAACTCGGTGCTGGTGTCGCATTTTATTACTTATCAGAGTATGGATATTTCGCATATTCTGAATGAGGTGCTTATTTTTGTAATTGGTGTCAGTGTGGGAATTTTGATGAATCTGAATCTGCATAAGAAGGAAGAGTACATTGAAAATCTTAAAACCGAAACGGACGAACAGATTATAAAGATTTTAAAGGTAATTGCGCATCGTATACAGGACAGGGAGGCGCCGGATTATAATACGGACTGCTTCAGAACCTTAGAGCATATTTTGCGTGAAGCCAAAAATGCTGCGGAGGAGAATTACAACAATCAGCTTAGAAAACAGGACAAGCGAGATATGGAATATATAGCCATGCGACAGAGGCAGTATAACGTTTTGCTGGATATGTACAAAACGGTCAGAACGCTTGAAACAAAGCCACATACAGCACATGCCATATCCGATTTTTTTGAAAAGATGGCAGATGAATTTCACAGGGAAAACGATGGTGTTTTGTTGATGAAAGCTTTTAAAGAAATGGATGCATATATGAAAAAGCAACCATTGCCGACTGAAAGGCAGGAATTCGAGGATAGGGCACGGCTTTTTATTATGATGAGATATATAGAAGAATTTATAATGATAAAAATGGAATTTAATTCCATAAAATAGGAGGAAAACAAAATGGGTAAGAAATGTAGACTTGGAAATCTTGGATTAATTATGCTTGGTGTTTCACTTTTGTTTCTGCAAGGCTGCGGAGGGAAGGAAACTGTAACGGATTATGATGGCAGTCAGGGTGTAAGTGTTGAACAGATGATTCAGGACAAACTGAATAGTTATGGTTATGATGATTCTGTGGCAGTTGATGAGACTTTGGTCAATACCGATGGTAAAAAAACTGCAAAAGAAATCTTAGCAGATATGACGTTAGAAGAAAAGGTTTACCAGATGTTTATTGTTACACCGGAGGCTTTAACCGGTTATGATGTGGTAAATGCGTCCACGGATATAACCAAGGGGTGGCTTGAAAAATATCCTGTAGGCGGGCTCATTTATTTTGCGGACAATATAATTAACAGAGAGCAGACAGAGGATATGCTTAAAAATACTATGACATCAGCAATGGAATTACAGGAAATGCCTATTTTCTTATGTGTGGATGAAGAAGGCGGACGGGTTGTACGTGTGGCAGGAAATTCCAAGATGGGAGTTCAAAATGTAGGACCGATGCAGAGTATTACGGATAAAGACGGGGCGTATTCGGCAGGGGCTACAATCGGTGCTTATTTAAAAGAATTGGGATTTACGGTAGATATGGCACCGGTTGCGGATGTTATTACAAATGATAAAAATACGGTAATTGGTGACAGAGCCTTTGGAACAGATGCTTCCGTAGTTGATCAATATGCAGATGCCTATTCTGACGGGTTGCACAGTCAGGGGATTTTAAGCACATACAAGCATTTTCCGGGACATGGCGCAACAGAAGGTGATACACATGAAGGGTATGCATATACCAACAAAACCTATGATGAATTAAAGGAAGCAGAATTGGTGCCATTTGCAAATGCCAAGAAAAATGATATAGATATGGTTATGGTGGCTCATATTGCGGTGCCGAATATAACAGGTGATAATACACCATGCACGTTGTCTTATAAGATGGTAACGGAAATTTTGAGAAATGATTTGAAATATGATGGTTTGATTATTACAGATGCTATGAATATGGGAGCAATTACAGAGAATTATTCCTCAAAAGATGCAACAGTTAAAGCAATTCAGGCAGGTGTAGACATTGTGTTAATGCCACAGGATTTTGCGGCTTCGGTTGAAGGCGTTTTGGAAGCGGTTAAAAATGGAGAAATAACAGAAGAAAGAATTGATGAATCTGTATTAAGAATTATTAAGAAAAAACTTACAATCAAAATAGCAGAAGCAACGGAATAACAATGAGATAAAAAGAAGAGGGCGTTCCCGATAGGGAGTGCCCTCTTAAAGTTTGTAATCCAATATAACTATTTAATTTTTTTTATGCCAAAGCTTCCGGCAAAACATAAAGCGGCAAGTAAAGCAAGCCAAAGTGGATTGAAACGTGCATCAGATGTTTTGGGAACATCGTCGTATTCGCTGCTGGTAGTGTTTGAAGGGGTAGAAGCTGATGCGGATGGAGTGCTACTATAATTACCTGCGGCTGTTTTTAAGGTTCCTTTTTCAACATAGAGTGTATTCGCTTTGAAGTTATAGAATTCAAAGTGTTTGTAAGATTTACCGCTTGCAACGATATGATCGCATGTACCTACAACGGCTACGGTAGCATCCAATAAATCGCCTTTTGTATTCTCAATAATTACATTTGTAACATTATTATTCAGATTGGCAACAGCGTTATCATATATATAAGCATTTGTAATATCACCATTGATGGAAGATACAGTATCATATAATGCGTAAAAATCTGTGATTTTCTTTGCGGTAACAACAACGGATTTTCCGGCTACAATTGTAAGGTTACCTAAATTTACGTTGACGTCTAAGATGATTCCGGCATTGGCATTATCTTCGATTACCAGTAAATCACCATCTTTAATATTTGCAGTCAGTGCACTTAAATGCCAGTGTTCCTGTCCGTCCTGCCATGAACCAAGCTGATATCTGAATTCGTTAAGAGATGGTACATACTTTACATAATAAGTAGTGCCACTAGCTGCATTAGCGGTCATCGGAGCACTAAAGAGTGGTGAAAGACATAAAACTAAGGCAGCAAAAATGCTTAAGATTTTTTTGAAGTGTTTCATAATAGATTCCTCCTGTTTTTATTTATTTAAGTGTAATTTTACACTAGAGTACAAATGTTTTAGTTCTCAATGGGGAGATAGATATCTCCGGGTTCCACTTCTTTTGCCACAACAACAAAACGTCCGTTGGTTACGTGGTACACACAGGTGGACAGGGTGATAAAATGATCTCCGAATTCGGCGGTTACCCCTGTATCATATATGGACAAGTCTTTAATATTGTCATAGAAGTTTATAAATTCTTCTGCGGTATTTGCCTGAAAGAATTTATAAAATTTGAAAACATCATCTGTCTTTTTGTATACCTGAGAACGAAATACTGCGATAATTTCGTAGTTTTTCTGACCATCCCTTGTATATAAAATGATTTGTTTATGATCGTTGTAATATTCTTCGTCTTCATAATCGGTCAGATTGCCGAACATTGCGCCGGATTTCATATTGTGACCGTGAATAATCAGGTTGGTAGTAAGTGGATTTAAACTACTGTCGGTATCTAAAATCAGACTACCGTTAGCGTTCTCTTGTTCGTTAAAATCTTTATAGAGATAGTAGTTCTCATCAAAAGGAGTCCACATTACCGGATAATCAATATTAGTTCCGGGAACAACAAGCCACGCGGCCATATCTTCATTTGCCAGAAAACTTTCGGCGTACGGATTAGGGATGGCTGAGGCAACAGCCTGGGAAATATCCTCGCTGATTTCATTTGTTGCAGAAGAAATATCCTGGGCTATGTCCGATACGCTTCCTGCCGCATCCAAGCGAAAATCCTCCAGAGTATCCTCACTTTTTGCATCTTGCAAAGCATAATACAAAGCCAAAATTATGGCGCCGATAAGACAAATGATGGCGGCTATAAGTAAGATGACCGCAATGATTTTTTTCTTATCTTTCATAATAAAATCCTCAATATGTTATGTATACCAATATTATACTTTGACTTGGTAAATTATTGCAATAGTTTTTGTGGTTAATTAAGAAATGTTTAAGGTTTTTGGCACAAGATGTAGCGGGAGGAATATGTTATAGAAAGACATATGTGGTGATAGTATGGAGATTTATGTAGTAAAACAGGGAGATACTGTAAATTCGATTGCGGCATCTTTCGAAGTCTCGGCAGATACGATAATATATGATAACCAGTTGATTTATCCGTATCAACTGGCGGTAGGGCAGGCACTTCTCATTTTGACCGGAGAAACGGGTAAGACAATGGAAATCAGAAGTAATGGTTATGCGTATCCGTTTATCAGCCGCTGGGTTTTGGACAATACATTGCCGTATTTGTCGGAGTTATCGGTTTTTTCGTATGGTTTTACAACGGAAGGGGAACTGACTCCGCCGATTTTAGATGACGAGTGGATGATTGAGCGGGCACTCAATACAAGCACGTTGCCGATATTGACACTGACTCCCTTTGGGGCAGATGGAAACTTTGACAATACGCTTATCAGTGCAGTGGTCAATGACCCGGAAAGCAGGGATAGACTGATAGATAATCTGATTGTGACAATGCAGGAAAAATCCTATGGCGGACTGGATATAGATTTCGAATTTATTAAGGCAGAGGACAGGGATGCTTTTACGGAATTTGTGAGAGTTTGTGCCGAAAGAATGCACGAAGCAGGATTTCAGGTGTCGGTTGCTTTGGCTCCAAAAACCTCGGCTATGCAAAGAGGTCTTTTGTACGAAGGGAAGGATTACAGGGCCTTGGGAGAGGCAGCAGATCATGTGCTGGTGATGACCTATGAATGGGGATATACGTATGGACCGCCGATGGCTGTTGCACCGTTAAATATGGTCCGGAACGTACTGGAATATGCCATAACGGAAATCCCACCCGAAAAAATCAGTATGGGAATTCCAAATTACGGATATGACTGGGAACTGCCCTATGAAAGAGGAATTACACGGGCAAGGACTATAGGGAATATCGAGGCGGTGCGGATTGCTATAAACCGGGGCGTAGAAATCAAATTTGATGAGGTGGCGATGACTCCTTACTTCAATTATGACAGCGGTGGTATTACCCACGAGGTTTGGTTTGAGGATGCAAGAAGTATTCAGGCGAAGTATGATTTAATCAAAGAACTTAGGTTACGTGGCCCGGGCTTTTGGCAGATTATGCAGCTTTTTAGAACCAACTGGCTTTTATTGGATTATAATTTTTACATTGAAAAAGAAGTTTAGGCTTTATGAAAGAAGGTTTTCGGTGGCAAGGACTTCTCTTTTTATATATAGCGGATAAACAGGTGGACATTCGCGGTAAAGATTGCCGAAATGTTCACTTTTTTGTGCGCTGGCAAACCATTTTACAAGGCTGATCCTAAACCCGCACAATTCAATGCAGGTGATACATTTGGGATGAACGCAGCTACCACAGTTATAATAGGGAGAAAATTTGTTCCCAAGGGTAGGTCTGTGGGTGTGCCCGGTTAATAAAAGACAGTTTCTATCTTTGGCGTAGACAATATATTTCTTTTCCAGTTTGTCTTTTTTTATATTGTTTTTGGCGGCACTGGTCGGGTCTAAAACACCGAAACGTTCCAGTGGAGTCCAAAGATAGCGGACCAGAAATCTTGCAAGGCGCCAAAATACGGAATTCAAGATGTCCGCCTGATGACCGTGTGTCACATAAAAATCAAAGAAATCTGATTCTAAGATGATTCCTTCGTAACAGGGAAAATACTGAAAAAGTGGTTCGCAGTCTCTTTTTTGTATATCGTGATTGCCGTAGAGCATATAAAAACGTCCTGACTGATGAAACATACACAGTTGGGCAAAAATATCTTCGTGGATTTCGATGATTTGCAGGAGCCTGCGGTTTTCCCAAAGCTCGTCACCATCGCCTGCTTCGATGTAACAAAAACCATATTGGTAGTAATATTGTAGTGCTGCAAAATAACTATTGCTGTTGGCAAGGAAGTTGTCGTTGGTATTGCCGATACCGCGATGGCAGTCGCTAAAAAATACATATTTTGTATTATGGTTTAATGGTAGATGAGGCGCCATTTCAAAGGCACGGTCAAGACGTTTTTTATAGCTCATAAAGTCACATCCTTTTCATTTTTCTTTTTTAGGTCTGAAAATAAGTCTTAAGCTAAATGGCAGGTAGTAGTAAATATAAAGAATTTTGTCTCCGGTGTTTTCAAATGGTCTGGTAATAAAATTAAACAATATGCAATACAGGTGGCAGAGCGTAAGCGCAATTCTTCGTACCAGACGTTTAAACCAAGGATATTTGCGATGGCTTTTACAGAAGGTAAAATACAGGTTCAAACCATTCAGTCTGTATTCCGTGTCGGGTGGCATAGTGGCTTCAAAGCTATCTAAAAAGCTGTAAAGCATCGGATAGTTTTTGAAGCGGATGGAGGTATTGACGAAAAGGTGCCCTGGTTTAGAAAATACGCCCATTTTAAAAATAGTCAGCCACCAGTGATGGTATTTTAAATAACCAAGCATGGTAGGATAGGTACCGTCTTTGGTTTTACGTTTTAATTTTAATGAAATGTCCAGCATATCCTTTTCATCTACTGCATGGAAAACGGTGCTTTTATAATCATCCGGAGAAACAAGGGTATCGGCGTAATAAAGCCCCAATTCGCAGCCGGAATTGATACCGTACTGGCCCTTCCACATTTCAACGAGCCAGGTTCTTCCGTTATAGTCAAAGTAGATGGTTTCATAATCAAACACCATATTAAAAAACGGGGCAGAAAAATCGTAAAAGGTCGTGTAGCCGAACAATTTCTGCGGAGCATTCAGCCTTGTGGCAAAAATGTCCTGAAGGGGTTCATAGATATATCCCACAGGTTCTATCAGGGTATTTATCAGTTCCGTTTTTTCTTCCAAAGTCATAGAACGTACTTTTTTTACAATTCGTCTTTTTCGGAATTGTAATATCAGTATGGTAAGAAGGATAAAGAGTAAAATTGCAGCCGGTATAAGCCAATATAAATAGTCCATAATATTCCTTAATTCGTTCTTTTACTACATTTTATGCTTCAGAATGTCGGACGGTGTCATTATTGACAAGTCAAAAAGAATTTGGTATACTCTTTTTAGTGATTAGAGTTTGAGGGAGTAATTCGCACGAAGGTGTGGTTTGTCAACAACCTCGGTGCAAGCCTGGCAAATCTTAAAGAATGAGACTCAAGTATATCGTTTAATACGGTATACTTGGGTTTTTTTAGTTTATGCGTTTGTGTGAAAGAAGAAATTGGAGTTTTTTATGTAAGAAATAAGGAGTATTGTAATGATTAGAAAGTATCAAAATACAATTGTCAGGGCGTTGATAATACTTGTGTTATTTTTTTTGCAGATGGCATTTATAATGTTGCTTCCAAGATGGTTGAAAATGAATGCTGTATTAGTGTATTTTGTAATTGAAATGCTTAGTGTGTTATTGATGTTTTCACTTGTGGCGGATAATGCAAACTCATCGTACAGAATATTCTGGTTAGGTGTTGTTTTACTACTTCCCATATCAGGGCATGTTATGTATGAGCTATGGGGTAAAGAAGGAGCCAAGAAGAAGCAGCATAAGGAAATACAGACAGCTATTGATTTTTATAGAGAGAAAAAGGAAACGGATACAGTTTTGCAGCAGAAAATTGAGAGTAAAAGTGTTGCAAACGGTAAGGTATCCAAATATTTGTGTAATAATGTATGTCCGGCATATGATAATACAGAAATGAAGTATTTCAATCTTGGAGAAAATGCATTTGAAAGTCTGATGGTTGATTTGCAAAATGCCAATAAGTTTATATTTTTCAGCTTTTTTACGATTGCGGACGGAAAAATATGGGATGCTATCAGTGAAATACTTATTGAGAAGGCCGGACAAGGTGTAGAAATAAAAATAATGTATGATGATGCCGGTTCAATTTTTCAATTATCGGATGTATCATTCAAAAGGATGAAACGGGAAAATATAGAAATAAAAAAATTCAATGCAATTGAGCGTAATTTCAAAAGGCAATATTTTCAGTATCGTAACCACCAGAAAATAGTTGTCATTGACGGGAATATATCCTATACAGGCGGAATTAATGTCAGTGACAGATATGCGAATATCAACTCTCCATATGGGCATTGGAAAGACGTAGCGGTGAGGATGTATGGACAGGGAACCTATGGTTTGACATTGACTTTCCTAGGAATGTGGGATAAAAAAATGCAGCTGGAGAATATAGATACATATAAGCCGGATACAACGGTTCAGTGTGAAGGAATCTGTCAGCCATATGCGGATGGACCTGCAAACAATCCGGATAATCCGGCAAGGGATTTATATCATTTGATGGCCAATACTGCCAACAAAGAACTGCTTATTATGACACCTTATCTAATCCTAGATGATGAGACGAGAGAATGTCTCTGCCTTGCGGCTAAAAGTGGTGTGAACGTGAAGATTATTACTCCGGGGATACCGGATAAAAAAAGGACAAAACTTTTGACGGAATGGAATTATGGAGAATTGTTAAAAGCAGGAGTTCGTATTTATGAATATATTCCGGGGTTTGTACATGCAAAGCTATGTTTAAATGATACAAGTGGTTTCGTGGGTACGGTTAATATGGATTTCAGGAGTTTTTATTTACACTATGAATGTGGAGTGTGGTTTTGTGAATCCGACGTATATAAGGAAATATACGAAGATTATTATCAAACGCTCAAACAGTGTAAAGAGATTACATTGGATGAGTGGATAAACAGACCATTGAAAGATAAGATTCGTCAGATGATTTTGCAAGGTGTAAAAAGCCAGTTTTGATTAAAAAAAGAAATATGCAGATGTATATCGAGTGGGCAGATAGTTGCATAGCAAGGCTTTCAACTTTGACAAAAACTGAAAAATATTAACATTTCGTCGGAATCTGCCGATATATATTATGTAGTATGAATGCAAACGGATTTGCAGGATAAATCACAAGGAGGTACGATATGAGTGTAGGTAATACAGGTATGCCCGGAAAAGTAGAAGCATATGCAGCATATACTGTTTCTGACAAGGCAAAAACAAGGCAAACATCCGGTGAGTACGGAAAAACTATTGGCGAGCCGACTTTAAGTGAGGAAGCTAAGAAGTATTACGAGGAATTGAAACAGAAGTATTCCAATATGGATTTTATTCTCGTAAGCAGGGATATGAAGGATAAGGCACAGGCGCAGGCGGCTAGTTTCGCCAATCCATTGAAAACGGTGGTACTCATTGATGAGGACAAGATTGAAAGAATGGCTACGGATGAAGCCTATCGTAAGAAGTACGAGGCAATTATCAGTGATGCGGCGAATCAACTGAACGCTATGAAAAGTAAAATGCAAAGTACGGGAGCTAACGTTCAGGGATTTGGAATTCAGGTAAATGATGGAGGACTTACTTCCTTTTTTGCGGTGTTAAAGAAGTCTTCGGCAGCACAGGCAGAGCGTATTGAGAGAAAAGCAGAGGAAAAGCGCGCCGAGAAAAAGGAAGCAAAAGAAAAAGCAGCCGAGGAGGCCGAAGAAGAACGCATAGAAGAAAAGCGTGTAGGGAAAAGGCATATCCGGGAACGGGACAAAGAAACCTACACGATTGAGGCAAACTCTGTAGAAGAATTGGCCGGGAAAATTACGGATTTTATGTTTTTGGAAAGGGCCAACACTTTGCTTACGCAGGCGGAAAGAAAACTGGGACAGAATATAGATTTTCAGGCATAAAAAGAGGGTGACATTATGGAAATAAAAGGGTTTGGAATGCCGGATTTGTTACATACCAAGGTGGAAACACAACCCAAGGTTTTAGCAAGAGAGGTTATACCTGAGTTGAAAGATGTGGAAGTAAAGGTAGACATATCAAAAGAAGGTATGGAGGCACTGAGAAAGCAGGTGCAGGAAATGCCGGGAAGAATTGATATGGAAGAGTGGATGCAGACAAGAGAAATTCTTCCAAAACTTCAGATGGACCCTGTGGGTACGCACTTTTTTCAGATGGCTGAATATGAAGGAGAGCTTCTTGAAAAGGTGAAAGAAGTTAAAGGTGATGAATATACGGTGGAAGATATACGTGATATTCAGGCAAAGGCATATGACAGATATTTTAAAGAGTTGGAAATGGTGTGGGATAAAGGTGAGCGTGAAATCTATATTTCAAATGGTCTTGTGGATGGGAAAATGCAATATCACAAGGTAACAAAGGACGAGGATTTTGAATATCTGAAGCAGGCATATGAGCGGATGCAAAGGAAAGCTGATATTTATGAAACGATTCAGAACAATAAAATTGAATTAAGATTGAAATAATTAAAAAAAAACTGTAGACTTATTTTAGGTCTACAGTTTTTTTGAGATAGAAGAATATATCTGACGAAAGAATCGTATTTGGAGGCATAGATATGAGTGTTACAACAAAAGTAATTGAAATGTTGCAGATGGGACAACTGGATGAAAAATTATTTGATATTTATGTCGATGAAACCCAAATTGATTATCAGAAAAAACGCTATATGAGTGCTATTAAAAACTATGAAATGATATTTGGTACAGATGAGATAGAAATTTACAGTGCTCCGGGAAGAAGTGAAATCGGAGGCAATCACACAGACCACCAAAAAGGTGAAGTTTTAGTGGCTTCTGTCAACGTAGATGCCATTGCGATTGTGCACAAAACAGAGGATGAAACGGTGCAGATAGTTTCAGAAGGCTATGACATAATCACGGTTTCTCTGGGCGATTTAGAGCCAAAGAAGGAAGAAGAGGGCACAACGCCGGCATTGATAAAAGGTGTTCTCTTTGGCGTAAAAGAAAGAGGATATCATATTGGCGGATTCAAAGCTTATATTACAAGTGATGTATTAATCGGTGCGGGACTTTCCTCCTCAGCGGCTTTTGAAACAGTAATTGGAACCATTCTTTCAGGGCTTTATAACGATATGAAAATATCCCCTGTGGAAATTGCAATGATTGGCCAGTACGCAGAAAATGTCTTTTTTGGAAAGCCTTGCGGACTGATGGATCAGATGGCCAGCAGTGTGGGAAATCTTGTATATATCGATTTTGCAGATGAGAAAAATCCGGTCATTGAAAAGGTGAAATGCGATTTTGGAGCCTTTGGATATAGTCTTTGTATTACCGATACAAAAAGCTCACATGCGGATTGTACGCCGGAATATGCGGCGGTTCCAAGAGAGATGAAGGCGGCAGCAGGTGTATTTGGAAAAGAAGTACTTAGAGAGGTTTCTAAGGAAGAATTACTGAAAAACATCTCCAAAGTCCGCGCCAAGGCAGGGGACAGAGCGGCACTCAGAGCAATACACTTTGTAATGGAAAATGACCGTGTAAAAAAAGAAACAGATGCATTAAATTCAGGTGATTTTGCGATGTTTTTAGAGAATGTGAAGGCATCCGGGGACTCTTCGTTCAAATATCTGCAAAATGTTTATATGAATAAAGATATAGAACATCAAAATGTGTCAGTAGCTTTGGCAGCGAGTGATGTGGTTTTAGGCAAAAACGGTGTTTGCCGTGTTCATGGCGGAGGTTTTGCAGGAACTATTCAGGCATTTGTAAAAAATGAAGCTGTACAGGAATATCAGAAATTTATGAATGCTGTATTTGGTGAAGGGGCCTGTAACGTATATCTGGTTCGAAAATACGGTGGGATGAGAGTAATTTAGATAAGAATATCATTATGTAGAGAAACGTAATTAGTGAAAGTACCTTAGGAGAATGTCTATGCGAGTACAAAAAGACAAAGAAGATTTGACTAAAATGAATTATTTGAAAAACGGAGAATTTGTTTCCAATCAGTATGCACTAAAATCTGTAACCAGTTCAATGGTAATTATAGCATTGATATGGATACTGAATATGTTAAATGTTTTTATGGTGGATAGGAACGTAACAACCAGTTGCTTTGTTTCCTGTGTCATTGTTTACGTACTGGGAAGAATCGTATGTAAGTTTAATAATCTGTCAAAACCCTGGATTAAGTACTTTATTTTACTTTGGGTAGTGGTAATTATTACTATAATAACTACGTTTTTGACTTATCATGCAGTGTTGGCATGTCTTTTACCACTTGTTTACACGAGTATGTATTCCTCAAAGAAAATGATGATATATACATATATACTTACTGTATGTAGCATTTTTGTGAGTGTATATGTAGGGTATTTTTCAGGTATCTGTGATGCCAATATGGTATTGCTTACGGGAGAACCATTAAGTTCTTACATAGGGGGAGATGGATTATTTACATTAAACCATATAAACGATGCAGTATGGTGGAACTTATTTCTGTTTTTCATTTTACCAAGAAGTATGATTTGTGCAGCGTTTACCGTGGTTTGTTCCAATATTAAAAAAATAATCAATTTGAATGTGAAGTATGCGCAGAAAATGGAAAATTTAGCGGAAATTGATGGGATGACAGGGCTCTATAACAAAAGCAAATATATGGATGTAATTTCCGGCGTTTACAAAAAAGAGGAGCAAATAGCTGTTATTTTCTGGGATATTAATTTTCTGAAGAGAGTCAATGATACTATTGGTCATGAAGCCGGTGATAAGTTAATTTTAACTGTAGCAGAGAGTATTAGAAATATAACCAGTGATGCTGATTTTGGTTACCGCATTGGGGGAGATGAATTTATTTTGATTATGCGCGGCGGTGATGAGAAGAGCGTTCAACGAAAAATTCAGGATTGGGAAAAGTCACTGGGATTATTAAAGAAAAATGTGGAATTCCCGATTTCTGTTTCTATGGGATATGCCTTTGGAAAAGGGGCAGAACTGGAAAGTGTTATTAAAGCGGCTGACCAGATGATGTATGAAAGTAAGCGTGCCGTTCACAAGGAAGTTGAAAGTAAATATTTTTAAGGAAATAGTTTTCAATAATTTAAATCAACACCCATTTACCTATTGACAAGGTAGGCAAATGGGTGTATTTTTATACCATCAAATTAACATACCAGAAAGGTAGGTAAAAGGAAATGATATACTTTTTTGAAGATTTGGTAAGACATAACTTCCGATTCGGACGAATGTGTTTTGCGAGTGATTTTTGCTTGACAAAATAGAAACATCCATCGAAAGGAAGATAACAAAATGAGTAATAGGAATTTAAAATTTGAAACATTACAGCTTCACGTAGGACAGGAAAATGCAGATCCTGTAACGGGATCCAGAGCAGTACCGATTTATCAGACCACATCTTATGTATTTGATAATTCTGCGCACGCGGCAGCAAGATTTAATCTGACAGATGCAGGAAATATTTACGGAAGACTTACAAATTCCACACAGGATGTGTTGGAAAAGAGAGTGGCAGCTTTGGAAGGTGGCGTAGCCGCATTGGCGTTATCCTCAGGAGCGGCAGCCATTACATATGCAATTTTGGCATTGGCACAAAGCGGCGACCACATTGTGGCCCAGAAAACCATTTATGGCGGCAGCTACAATTTATTAGCACACACACTTACACAGTACGGAATATCCACAACCTTTGTAGATATACATAATATGGAGGAAGTTGAAAATGCTATACAGGAAAACACAAAAGCTATCTACATTGAAACATTGGGAAATCCAAATGCGGATATTCCGGATATCAGTGCCCTCTCAGAAATCGCCCATAAAAACAACATTCCGCTTGTGATTGATAACACATTCGGAACACCGTATTTGATTAGACCAATTGAATATGGAGCAGACATCGTAGTGCATTCCGCTACTAAGTTTTTGGGCGGCCACGGAACCACACTCGGCGGAATTATCGTAGATTCCGGTAATTTTGACTGGCAAAAAAGTGGTAAACATCCGGCGATTATTAATCCGAATCCAAGCTATCACGGAGTATCCTTTGTGGCAGCAGCAGGAAAAGCAGCTTATGTTACTTACATCAGAGCAATTTTGTTGCGCGATACGGGAGCGGCTATATCGCCATTTAATGCATTTTTGTTATTGCAGGGCATTGAAACCTTGTCCTTAAGACTGGAAAGACATATTCAAAATACACAGAAGGTCGTGGAGTTTTTGAAAAATCATCCGCAGGTGGAAAAGGTGAATCATCCGTCCCTCAAAGAACATCCGGATCATAGTCTGTATGAGGAATATTTCCCAAACGGCGGCGGTTCCATTTTTACTTTTGAAATTAAGGGCGATGTGGCACAGGCCCATAAATTTATTGATAGTTTACAAATTTTTTCACTCCTTGCTAATGTGGCGGATGTAAAGAGTCTGGTCATTCATCCGGCCACAACAACACATTCACAGTTGGCTAAAGAGGAATTGTTAGAACAGGGTATTAAACCTAATACCATAAGATTGTCTATCGGTACGGAACATATTGATGATATTCTTTGGGATTTGCAAAACGGCTTTGATGCGGTAAAATAGAATTAATGAATTTGGAGGAAGTATGATTATGGCAAATATATATACATCAGCAGAACAGTTAGTGGGCAAAACACCGTTATTGGAATTAACCCACATCGAAAAAGAATTGAATCTTCAGGCAAAAATATTTGCCAAATTGGAATATTTAAACCCGGCAGGCTCCATTAAAGACAGGGTAGCCAAGGCAATGATTGAAAATGCAGAGCAAAGTGGCGAACTGAAGGAAGGTAGCGTGATTATTGAACCTACCAGTGGAAATACGGGAATCGGTCTTGCCAGTGTTGCAACAGCTAAAGGCTATCGGATTATTATCGTTATGCCGGAAACAATGTCCGCAGAACGTAGAACGTTGATTAGAGCTTATGGCGCCGAACTGGTTCTTTCAGATGGTACAAAGGGAATGAAGGGGGCGATTGCAAAGGCGGAAGAGCTTGCGAAAGAAATTCCAAACAGTTTTATTGCAGGGCAATTTGTAAATCCCGTAAATCCTAAGGCACATTTTGAAACAACGGGACCTGAAATATATGAAGATACGGATGGAAAAGTAGATATTTTCGTGGCGGGAGTCGGTACAGGCGGAACTATCACCGGTACAGGTAAGTATTTAAAATCTCAAAATCCTAAAATTAAGGTTGTAGCAGTAGAACCGGCTTCGTCACCGGTATTATCGGAAGGTACTTCAGGTGCGCACAAGATTCAAGGAATTGGTGCAGGATTTGTGCCTGAAATTTTGGATACAACGATTTATGATGAGATTATAAAAGTAGAAAATGAAGATGCATTTGTGTACGGCAGACTGATTGGTAATAAAGAAGGCGTTCTTGTTGGAATTTCATCGGGAGCAGCACTTTGTGCGGCTATTGAAGTTGCAAAGAGAGAAGAAAATAAGGGTAAAAACATTGTAGTAATTTTACCTGATTCAGGGGACCGTTATCTTTCAACCGAACTATTTGGAGAGTAAAATATATGATGATTTCAACCAAAGGGCGTTATGCCCTCAGAGTGATGGTGGACCTTGCGGAAGCAGGCAAAGAAGAATATATTCCACTAAAGCAAATTGCAGCCAGACAGAATATTTCGCAAAAATACTTAGAGAGTATTATGTCGGTTTTATCAAAGCATGATTTGATAGATGCGACTCACGGTAAAGGCGGTGGATACCGCCTGAATCGTGAGCCTTCTGCATATAAAATAGGCGATATTTTAGAGATTACGGAAGGCACACTGGCACCGGTATCTTGTCTGGAATGTAGCAAAGAGCCATGCGAAGCAGCCGGAGAGTGCAGAACGCTTCCTATGTGGAAGGAATTGAACAAAATAATTACGGATTACCTGGATAATGTTTCTTTAGCGGATCTTATGCGAAAAGAGAATGTATAAGAGAGGTAAAGGGTATGGAAAATCAATATTTCTGGACAAATGAAAAAGTGTTATTACGTGCGCTTAAGCAAAGCGATGCAGATATGCTTTATGAAGCTTTGTGTGATACAACGCTTCGTATGCAGGCCGAGGGCGGCATTTCCTTACCGGTTAGCTATGATGTGGCAGAGGATATGATACAATATGCAATCGAGATGACAAAGGAAAAGAGCCAGTTGTGGTTTGCTGTTACAGACCACGAAAACCGTTTGGTGGGCTATGCAATACTTGGTTATCTGGACGAACGAAGTGGCAATGTTCAGTGTGACGTAACGATTTTTCCTAAATATAGGGAAATGGGGTATGGAAAAAGTACATATGATATTTTGCTAAGGTATGCGTTTTATGAAAGAAGAATGCACAAGGTAAACGCGTTCATTGTGGAAGGCAATGAGGACGGAAGGCGCAATGTGTTGGAAGCGGGGTTTTCGTTTGAAGCCCATCGAAAATACCAGTTTTTCAGCCATGGAAGGTATTTTTCACAGGATTACTATGGCATCACAAAAATAGAGTTTGAAAATGCAAAGATGCAGGGAAAAAATAGTTATAATGCCAAAGCGATTTGTGCGGTTCAAACGCTCAAAAAGGCGGGAACATTAAAATCGTTGTTGGAAGAACGGGCGTATTTTTGGATGTATGAAAATATTCTTGTGAGGGAAATGACAGAAGATGATTATCTGAAAAACCGGGAAATCCTGTTTGCATCAAGGGATGCGCGGTTTTATGACAATGATGTAAAGCTACCGCCTTTGACGGAAGAATTAACACAAAAAGAAGAGGAGCATCTGGGTTTTGGCGGAGATGGAACAAGACTGGAGTTTGCGGTAGTAAATCCTTCGGGCGAATATGTGGGCAATGTCAATCTTCACAGTATAGACAAAAAGAATGGTACCTTTTCCGTGAGTTTTTATTTTTTACAGGAGGAAAGAAATAAAGGATATGCTACAAATGCGGTGGCATTGATTGTGTATTATGCATTTAACGAACTTCGGCTTAACAAGTTGAATGTCTGCGTTAACGACGGAAATGAGGCTTCAGCAAAACTGATACAAAAAATAGGTTGCAGGCAGGAAGGCATATGGCGGGAAAACGTATTTTATGACGGAAAATATGTAGATGTTATGCTATATGGTATGACCGGAGAGGATTTTAACGACTATTTACAGCATATAGAATAAAAAGCACATAAAAATGACTAAAAATCTGCAATAAAACTGGTATTTATTGTGGATTTTTGTTATAATAGAAAAAATATGTATATATCAGTTATGATATGGAGGCGCATATGGAGTATAGGAAGAGTGTTTTAATAATTGTGGCAGATGATGTGAATGCCACAGGTGATTGGAAAATTTTAGAAGATAGTCTGGAAGTTGTTGCGCTTTTTGGAAAAAGTGCGTCAAAAGAGTATTTCCAAAGCGGACAGAAAAAGACGGACGCTGTTTTGCTCTGCGTTAACAAAGATTTTGAAGACGGGTATTCACTTGTAGAGTATATCAGTAGAGATATGGAATGGTGTGGTGTGCCGGTTTTAATTATAGCGGATGAGTACAATGTAGAGGCAGAACAAAGGTTTTTGGAGCTTGGTGTTTGGAACTATGTTGTAAGACCATACGAGGATAGTAGTGTAAAACTCCGTCTTTTGAATGCCATCGAGAGAAGTATGGCAAAACCGCTGGAAAGACTGCGTTATCTTGCGGATTATGATGTGCTTACGGGAATTTTTAATAAAAATAAATTTATTGAAGAAACAAGACAATTACTGGATGAATATCCGGATGATAAGATGACTTTTGTCAGAATGGATATTGACAGATTCCAGCTCATCAATGCTTTCTATGGCACTGCAGCGGGCGACGAAGTATTAAAATTCGTTGCGGAAAGTGTGAAGAACTATGCCAAGAAATACCAAAAGGCTACTTACGGCCGTATTGAAGCAGACGTATTTGCAATATGCCTGCCATATGAGGATGTATGCGAGACTTTGGACCAGGTTTATTTAATCCGAAATCATTTCAAACAATATCCTTTGGAATTTGATATTGTTCCGGCTTTTGGTATCTATGTGATTGAAGATAAAGAATTGCCAATTGAAATTATGTTAGACAGGGCAAAATTGGCTGCAAAAACAATTAAGGGTCAATATTTGAACAACTATGCTTTCTATACCAATGACATCGGTTTGGCGTTGGAAGAAGAACAGCAGATTGTCAATGAAATGGTCAATGCATTGGAAAAAGAGCAGTTTTCGGTATATTTCCAGCCGAAATACAATGTAAAGAGCAGACAACCGGTGGGAGCAGAAGCTTTGGTTCGTTGGGAACATCCTGAAATGGGTATGATATCACCGGGAAAATTTATTCCTATTTTTGAAAAGAACGGTTTTATTACAAAACTGGACTATTTTGTATGGAACAGAGTTTGTTTTATGTTAAGAGGCTGGATGGATGAAGGCGAAAAGCCAAATCCGATTTCAGTAAATGTTTCCAGAGTTAACCTCTTCAATCCGAATATTGTAAGAATTATTTGTGATTTGGTTGATTCCTATGAAATTCCGAGGGAATTACTTCAGCTTGAATTAACGGAAAGTGCTTATGCAGACGCTACCATTGCAATGAAGGATAAGGTACAGAAGTTAAGAGAAGAAGGCTTCCAGGTATTGATGGATGATTTTGGAAGCGGATATTCGTCTCTGAACGTTTTAAAAGATATCGAAGTAGACGTTTTGAAAATTGATATGCGTTTCTTTGAATCCTCAGAAGTGGACGGGCGAGGTGAGAACATTGTTGCATCGGTTGTACGAATGGCAAAATGGCTTGATATCCCGACGATTGCTGAGGGGGTTGAAAAGGAAGAGCAGGTTGAATTCCTAAAAAATATCGGCTGTGAATATGTACAGGGTTATTATTTTGCAAAGCCGATGCCGGCTTATGCATACAATTCTATTGCATATGCAACTAACGGTTTTGAAAAAGTAAACAAAAAAGGTTTTGATACAAATCAAATTTTTGCAATGGATGCAGATTTGGAAAAATTCGTATCGGATTCGACTCAGGCAATTGCTATTTACGAATACGACCAGGAAACTCTGGAAGTATTGCGTGTTAACAATGCATATTATGAGTTGATGGGCTATGATGACAGATACATCCGTGCCAATAACTTGTTGGATGTTTTGGAAGAAAAATCAAGAAAAGTTATTCGTGACAGCCTTGAAGAAGCAGTACAGACTAAGGGCACGGTTGGCTGCGAATACGAAAAGGTATTAAGCAACGGCAAACGTGTCTGGTTACACCTGAAATTGAAGTATATCAACAGTATCGAAGGAAGAAATATTATCATTGGTACACATATGGATATTACCAGTGAAAAACAGGTGGAAGACAGCTTTAACAAATATGTATATGCATTGCAGTCGGCAACTATGTTTGATGAAAGCAAAGAAGAAAGTATTCTTATTGTTGATGACTTGGAATTCAACAGAAATATTCTTCGTGAAATGATGCAGGATCAGTACCGTATTTTTGAAGCATCTAACGGTAGAGAGGCTTTGGAAATTCTGGAGGAATATTCTACACAGATCAGGCTGATTCTTTTGGATATTGTTATGCCGGTTATGGATGGTAGGGAATTCCTTGCAATTAAGAATAAGAATCTGATGTTCAGGGATATTGCGGTTATTATTATCACTGCAGAAGAAGATACACAGATGCAGCTGAATATGTTGGAATCCGGCGTAAACGATTATATTACGAAACCGTTTATGAAAGAAAGTGTATTACGTCGTATCAACAACGTGCTCGAGTATAACAACCGTTTCCGTGATATGATGTACGAATACAGTAAAATTGCAAAAAAACTCTCTGTTAAAAACAGTATTTATGATACGATTTTGATTGTTGACGATTCTGATTTGAACCGTGCTATTATGAGAGATATTTTCAAAAACGAGTTTACTGTTTTGGAAGCTACAAACGGCGAAGAAGCATTGCTTATGATTCAGCAGTATAACTACCGCGTGGACGTTATTTTGCTTGACTTGTTTATGCCGGTTATGGATGGTGTGGAATTCTTAAATATTAAGAAGCAAAATGAAATGATGGCAGATATTCCGGTTGTAGTTATTACAGCAGATGATACTGTGGCACAGCAGGTTAACGTGTTGGAACTCGGAGCCAGCGACTATGTGGTAAAACCAATTGTGGCAGATATTTTAATCCGTCGTGTCAACAATGTTATGGAATCACGTTACCAGTACAAGAAGATGTTAAAACAGTACTACAATGTGGTAGAACAGACCACCGCAGATCCATTAACACACTTATACAGCAGAGGTACGGCAGAAGAGATGATTATGCGAATCATCAAAGAAAATCTGGACAAATGTCATGCGCTTATTGTTATGGATGTGGATGAATTCAAGGAAATTAATGATACATATGGTCACAGTTATGGCGATGTTGTCTTGATTAATCTTGCAGACCGAATGAAGAAGTTCTTCCGTACGGGAGATGTGCTCGCAAGAGCAACAGGCTTCCAGTTCTGTATGTTTATGCAGGATGTACCGTCTGCTATCATTGCAGAGAAGAAATGCAATGAATTGCTTGCGGAAATTGCCAAGATGCGAATCGGAAAAAAACAGATTTCCGTTACTTGTTCCTTAGGTATTGCCATTACAGAAAACAGGCCTATGAAATTTGCAGACCTATATGAAAGAGCAGAAGTGGCTCTCGCAGAAGCGAAGAAAATTGGAAAAGGTCAGGCAATGTTAAGCAAAGGCTTACCAATGGAACCATAGGTTACAAAAAGGTATGAAATAAAAAAATATTGACAATGAAATTTGTAAGAGTATAATTGAATCTAGAATTGTGAAAGGTGATTTAATCATGGCAAATAAGAAATGTTTTTTCACAAATGAATATTTCTTTTTTGGTACTCAGGGCTCTTTTTTTAGCGCTGGGAACTTTTGCTGCGAATAAACATCTTAAGAGATTCAAAACAAATGAATGTTAAATGAATTCAACCGATGTTTGCTTGCAGCGAACATCGGTTTTTAATTTGCATAAATACAAATTAAAAACCGATGTCGTGAATGCGCAGCTCGCAGAAAGGTAATCAGTCGCAAAGCGACACTGCTCGCGCGCGGCGATTGCACAAGCACAATCGGGTTTTTATTTGAGAGGAGACGAAATTATGATAGCAGTAATGAAACATGGTGTAACAGATGGGCAGATGGAAAGCCTTATCACATGGTTTGAAGAGCAGGGCGTTACCGTAAGTGTAACGAAAGGTGAATTTCAATCCATTATCGGTCTTATCGGTGATACAAGTAAGTTGGATGTAGAACTGATTGAGTCTTTGGATATTGTGGAAGCGGTAAAGACAGTCAGTGACCCATTTAAGAAAGCGAACAGAAAATTCCATCCGGAAAATACAGTGATTACGGTAGGTAACACATCAGTTGGCGGCGATATTTTTACAATGATAGCAGGACCTTGTTCCGTAGAATCTGAGGAACAGATTATTGAAGTGGCAAATGCAGTAAAAGCGGCAGGTGCAACTATGCTTCGTGGCGGTGCTTTCAAACCGAGAACTTCACCATATGATTTCCAGGGTATGAAAGCAGAAGGTATTGAACTTTTATTGGAAGCTAAAAAAGCAACGGGCCTTCCGATTGTTACAGAAATTATGAATGCAAACCATTTGCCTTTATTTGAAGACGTAGATGTGATTCAGGTAGGCGCAAGAAATATGCAGAACTTTGAG
>CAZMND010000016.1:0-29349 GCA_964567585.1 uncultured Lachnospiraceae bacterium | reverse complement strand
GACCTACACCCTTAGCAGGGGCGCCTCTTCAGCCTCTTGAGTATTTCTCCGTACTGAATTAACCCATACCAAATATTAAGTTAAACGTCTTTTGAGTGACGCAAAAATTATTATATATGAGCACTTTTTGTTTGTCAACACAATTTTAATCTTTATTATAATCTTTTGTTGCCAACTCATATAAATCTTTTCCTTCGCTGTCAATTACGACAATTACAGGAAAGTTTTTCACAGATAATTTTCTAATTGCCTCTGTTCCCAAATCATCATATGCTACCACTTCTGATGAAACAATAGACTTCGACAACAAAGCACCTGCACCGCCCACAGCAGCAAAATACACAGCACCATTTTTAACCAAAGAATCCTTGACCGCCTGATTCCTTTTTCCTTTTCCTATCATTCCTGCTTGTCCTAATTCTAACAAGTCCGGTGCATATTTATCCATTCTGCTGGAAGTAGTTGGACCTGCCGAACCAATCGGACGACCTTCCCTTGCCGGAGATGGGCCCATATAATATATCAAATTATCTTTTAAATCTAAAGGTAATTCTTTCCCATTATGTAACGCTTCATACATTCTTTTATGTGCCGCATCTCTTGCCGTATAAATAATTCCTGAAATATATACATAATCTCCGGCACGTAATTCTTTCATTTTATCCTTTGTAAAAGGTGCTTCCAAATATCTATCCATTGTCTTCTTTCCTTATAATAATACTGTAGAAAAAGCAAGATATTGTGGCGAAATAAATTCGGACACAATATCTATTATTTAATATAGAAGAAACTCTTTCAATTATATCGTCCTTTGACAGTGCCTGTTCACATGACAACATATGTTGATAGCAACAGGAAGACCCGCTATATGAGTCGGATATGTCAATATGTTTACTGCAAGAGCTGTAATGCTTCCTCCTAATCCTCCCGGACCAATTCCTGTTTTGTTAATCTTTTCAAGTAGTTCTTCCTCAAGTTCTTTTACATAAGGAATATCTGAGTTTTGTCCTATAGGTCTTGTCAGAGCTTTTTTGGCCATTAGAGCACACTTTTCGAAAGTACCGCCAACACCAACGCCTACCACCATAGGCGGACACGCATTAGGTCCTGCGTCTTTTACAGCTGTCAAAACTGCATTCTTTACACCTTCAATACCATCAGATGGTTTTAGCATAAATACCCTACTCATATTTTCACTTCCGAAACCCTTCGGTGCTACCGTAATAACAATATTTTCTCCGGAAACTATGGAATAATGTATAATAGCCGGTGTGTTGTCTTTGGTATTTTCCCTGTAAATTGGGTCCTTAACAACTGACTTTCTCAAATATCCTTCTACGTAACCTTGTCTTACGCCTTCATTAACAGCCTCTTCCAAAGAACCTCCTTCTATATGTACATCCTGTCCAATTTCCAAAAAAATTACTGCCATACCTGTATCTTGACAAATAGGTATCATATCTTCTGCCGCAATTTTCAAATTATCCTGTAATTGTTCCAGAATTTGTTTTCCAAGATAGGCTTCTTCGTTTTTTGTAGCCTCTTTTAACGCACATTTCATATCTTCAGATAAAAAATGATTGGCCTCTATACACATTTCCTTTATGTTTTTTGTTATTTCTTCAGTCTTTATTATTCTCATCAAAATAACCTATCCTATAATAATGTTTTTGATTTCTAATAATTCTTCCTGAGATGGCTGTGTTGTCTCCATTGCAAGATCCTGTCTGTCACATTTATATCTTGGAATAAGATGCATATGGTAATGCATTACTGTTTGACCCGCAACCTCATTATTATTTTGAAGAATATTGAAACCGTCACATTGCAGGTTCTCTGCCATCTGCTTAGACATGATTTTCGCAACCTTGATTACTTCAATTGCTTTTTCTTCAGGTAATTCAAAGAAATTATCATAATGATCTTTCGCAATAATAATCGAATGTCCCTTTGTAGCTGCATTAATATCTAAGATAACCTTACAGTTTTCATCTTCATATGTTGTGTGCGAAGGAATTTCTCCTGCAATAATTTTACAAAAAATACAATTGTCTTTTTTCATACCTTTTACCTACCTAACTTTCAAAATTAAATATTTGATCTAGCGAACGAAGAATTCTGAAGTCACCTTTCATCTTCATATCACCGCCCATAAATGCTCTTTGGAACGTCATCCTTCCGTTAACGATTTCGTCCATCACATTTCTTTGCATCTGCATTTCCACATCCGGTGTATTTGTCGAATTACCATAATAACAATCTATATGATTGGTATTGATTTCAACAACCAAAGGTTTCTTCTTACCATCTAAAACAATTTTATAATTCGCTGAAAATCCGGGCTGCGGAACAAAATGTGCCTTTAATTCACTAACGTATTCTTCAGCATCTTCCACTTCATCAGAAAACTCCATCATATCCCTAAACATACTGGTAAGTTCTTGAATATCTTCTTTCTGTCTTTGTACATAGCTGTCATCTGCAACATATTGTGACAACTGCTCTGATTCCTGCGGAGTCAAATCAATATTTTTAGTACTGTAAACCATCTGTTTGACAGCCTGATTACTTGCCGGAAGACTTGGCATTTTCTGATTGATAGTGCGGTACATATTTTCCGCTTTTTTCTCAATCAACTTCATATAGCCTTCGTTCATTTCCAGACTAACCGTATCTGCAATATATCCGCAAATACCACTACAAGGTAATCCACCCAAAATCTCCCACGCCGTAGACAAATCCAATTTGCCCTCTCTTTCTCCATAAGTGGTAGACATTACAATTGGACACATATATATCTGACTGATTTTTTCTTTATCACCGTACAACCAACATGCATCCAAAAACTGGTGCATATAGCCGCCGATACCATGCCATTCAACAGTTGTTGCAAAAACAACACCATCTGCATCTTTTAAGGTCTGAGGTAATGTAGGAATTGTATTTTTTAATTCGTGTAAATTATATCGTTCCACTTTTACATGCAGTTCTTCCAATACTTCCTGCATCTTGTTAATTACAACTAGCGTCGGGTCATCAATCATTCCCCTTCCACCATAATAGATATTAATTTTCATGAAATACCTCCTTCTTTTTTTGCAGTCTCTCCATTATGCAATAAATAATCATAATCAATAAACCTGCAACAAAACCTCCGATATGCCCTGCATTATTCACATTATCAGACACAAATCCACTATACAATGAATATGCAATCATTAGCAACATTCTTGATAAAGTTATATTTTCCCATCTGCCACCTTTGACTATGACCAGAGCAAATACTGCCGCTATCACTCCAAAAATAGCCCCACTGGCGCCTACACTTGTAAACATATTTCCATAATAACTTTCATAAACAGCTGACAAAAGATTTCCACCTATGGCTGACAGAAAATATAATATTACATATTTTATATGTCCGATTTTCGCTTCTAAACCATTTCCCAAAAAATACAGCACTACCATATTGCTCAGTAAATGGTCTAAATCCACATGCATAAAAACAGCAGTTAGAAATCTGTAATATTCTTTTGTCTCCTGTATAAGTAAAATACTGAAAGCTCCTTTATTATATAACAAATCCCCGGTAAATGCACACAAAATAAATACAAGAATATTAATAATAACAATCGTAACATTTATAAAAGGAAGTTCCCTGAATCTTCTTTTTTCTTTATTAACATTTTTCAATGTCTTATGATCAACACTTTCTTCTGTATATTTCTCAGTATCATCTAAAAATTCTTCTAGCTTTTTCTTAAAACCATAGAAATCTTCTACATGTCCATCGGGAATGACCAAGCTGTTTTCCTTTACGTCTATGTACCAACTAAAATTATCATTTCCGAAGATTGCCGTCATTCTTTCGGGCTCTTTACACAAAACAACCGTAATAATATGGACATTTCCAAAACCTTGTTCCTTGAAGGATTGAACAAACTTTTCCCTGATACCAAAATAGATTTCTTCCGTAAGATATATTTCTTTCTGATAATCGATAGTTACCACAACCTCTGCATTTCCATTCACCGGCAAAAAATACACCGAAAATTCCGGCAATGATGAGATTGTAGAAAAATATCCTATATGCTGTAAAAAATTATTTATTCTTTCTTTCATTACGTCTCCTTATAGAGAATTTCTCTCTATAAAGAGTATCATTCCAAAATTACAGTGTCAACAAACTCATTCTATGCATCTTTTCGCTTAAAAAAGGGGATGAGCATTTTTACGACTTCATATCCTATTAAAACGACTGCAAGTAAAGCTGCTGCCATACCAACAACACTATACTTGAATTCATAATTGCACATATAGGAAACCCAAAAAGAAAATAAAAGCAATATGATACCGACTATAAAAGTTCCTTTTATTTGGGGTTCCTCCTCTATGCCATTTTCATCCATACTATCAAAGTCTTCATAAACCTCTTCCTCTTTAGGCTCTTTTTCATTTTTAATTTTGTATTTATAACCGACAATCTCTTTTAAGAAAAAAATTTCATCAAATCGTTCATCATTTAAGCAACTAAACGTTTCAAAGATAAATTCCAATAAATTCTTTTCCTCCACTGAACAGACATCTGCGAAAAAAGTAAATAAACTCTCATACTTTGTTAATCCACTGTCTGTAGGATCGGCAATTGGCATAAAAACATATTTCTTTTCTTTTTCATCATAAAATATGTATTCCGGTTCCAAACAAATTGTGCTTCTATCAAGCAAATACAAATTCATATTTTCAAACACTTTCATCAGCTCTTCAAAAAAACCGCAAAACATCGTTATATCTAAATAGTCCCTTTCGAATCGTTCTTTTAAGGAAATAAATGAAAAAACATAAAACATAAGATATGTCTCTTCTCCAACTGTTTTTTTGATTACCTTTGATATTCCCCCAATTCCTGCGGTTTCCAGAATATTACTTTCATATTCTGAAAAGAATGGTGTTACATTATCCTCCTTGTAAAAAGGAATTTGTATATATTTTCTTCCTTCATCTGCTATTATTTCAGCCTTCATTATTTTTCCCCTTTCTTATCTGTCTTATGTAAAATGTCGATTTACGGCATTGAACTTCCATACCTTCCGAAAAATTGAATTCGGACATAATCCCGGGAATTAATAACGGCATATTCACATTTCCTTCCTGACTGACTATTATAGAATTTCCATCCACACCTGCTTTTTGCTTAAAATGATTTGTCGCAATATATTGATCCTCATTCAATGTTTCCAAAATAGTATACATTCTGTCTACCCGCTCACTTACTTTGACATCCATATAAGATAGACCCTTTCCATACAAAGCACAAATCGCCGCATTTTGAAAAGCAATTGTACAATTATAAGAATAAAATATCAGATAAATAATACATGTAAGTATTGTTACAATAATAGGAAATAACAAACTTATTTCTAAGGTCAAATACGCTGAAAACTCCTTTTTTTGATTCATATAAATTCTCCTCCCCAAACACAAATCAAGTGTCCTACGAACAAAAAGGGAATAAATGGTATTTTACTTTTCCCATTGACGCGGTGCATTACCAATAAAAAAATGGTCACAAGTGTTAAAACCAAAAACGCAGCAATTACCATACCAAACACATCCTTCACACCCATAAAAAATCCTGCCAACAAAATAACAATTCCATCTCCAAGTCCTATTTGCTCTCTCGTTACAAAAGATAAAATCAGACCTACAACTCCCGGAATGAGCGCAATAATAATTTCCAAAACATTTTTTCCATTTACCATATCAAATATCGCATATACAATCGCTACCAAACTCCAGACATACAAATACACTCCGGGTATACTTTTATTTCTCAAATCCCACACAGATCCTACTATTAAAAATAAAACTACAATCCATTTTCCAATCATCTTATTCTCCACATCCTGAACATATCCTTTTTTCCTTCACGGATGATAATGGCACCGTGTGAATAGAGCGTGTTAAGCCAATACATTTTCTGACTGTATGATAATTACTTCCTTCCGGTGTGATATACACAATACCTGTAATAGTCTGTGTATTACAAAAATTACAATCTTTATATTTTTCCCCGCTATTATTTCGATACTTACTTAAATTTACATATGGTATTTCCACAATTGTGATATTCAAATATTTACAACCTTTATCGAGATGATATACCATAGCCGTATTAGATAAAAAAACCATTGTTTCCGCTTCACGCTCCGTTTTGAATCCAAGCCAATCATGACCATAATAACTTGCATATAAATTCAACGTGGCAAAATCAAGCACCTTAAACTCCGGCGCAATTTTGTAATTAACTCGAAACGAAATTATGCTTTCCTCTTCCAAAACTGACAAATCCGATATACGGATATTGCCGGAAACTTTTTCATAGTCTGCTTTTGATAAATTATTCTCTAGAAACGAGTTTATTTTATTCTTTATATAAAGAGGTGTTATCAAATCATTTATGTATTCTCCGTAGCACTCTATGGCAAGCTCATTTCCTGCTTCTGCCACTGCCACATCCATGCATCCTTTTATTTTCATAACATCCATAATAGAAATGAGACCCAGTATTGCAAACAAAAAGCATGGTAAAACAAGGGCCGCTTCCAGAGTCATACTTGCTTTCACTAAATGGCAGGAAATGAAAGAGGACACCCTTTTTTTAAGATATGTTAGTAGGTTGACATATTCTATGAGCGTTAAGAACACGGGATTTCTATCCCGGAGAGAAGGTTTGTTATTATTTGATGTGTGTATTTTTAAGATATTTGTATGCCAAAAAAAGGGCATCCTCTTTCACCTCCTTATAAACCATATCCGAACTTTCTGACAATCTGATAACTTCCCAATTGCGGAATTTCAAATATCACATTTACCAAAAAGTCCTCTGCACAACCATCCATTCTAAAGTTTTCATTTCCTTTTATTTCACGTATATTCATTTCAATCAAATCCATACTTCTGAACGTAAGCTTTTCATCTCCCGTAAATAATAAAAGCATTTCCAGATATTGTTTATAGTCCATTCCTTCCCCGGTCTGATTTATTTCGTTTGTAACAACATTTAACCCAAATCCACTTTCTAAGTCAGTAGCCCAAGTATTCTTTGTTTTCGTTAAAGGCACCTTTCCTCCCTCAAATAAAATCTTTACATCATTTATGCTTTCGACATAGGACCATAGCCCAACTAAAAGAATTTCAAAAACCGGTTCTAGCTCAGGACATATTACAATTGCTGACAAAGCGGTTGATACTTCTTTAATAAGCGACATTTTATCGCTATCAGATAAAAGATATGACAAATTATTGCATTCTCTGACAGCCAAAATTTTCTTTGCCACTACACTCAAATTTTCGTAATCACTTCCACTTTCACCTATCAGATATTCAATTTCATAACTCAAGAGAGATTCACTCTTTTTCTTTGAAAAACAGGAAAACTTCTCAAACGCATACCCGATAAAATAGATTTTATCAGTTAAAATTAACTCACCCTTATCTCCGGTACCTGTAATACGTTCCCTGTTACTTACAAAATCCGAACAATTCACTTGCTTTTTTGATATATTATTTTCATTCTTTATAACCTGATTTAGAATAAAGGATTCCCGTACGTTGTAAACCTCTTTTATAGGGCTATATTTTTCAACTTTGTTCCATGTATCTTCCGGAATACTTTCTCTTCCCGCCAATGCTTCCTGCCATTTTTCATCCCATTTACTATGCGTAGTCAAATCATCTGTAAGAAAACCCTCTTTTGACACTCTATGAAACAATCCTGACAACTGTTCCACATAAGAAACACCCATTTTGTCCTTCATATAATCAGATATCTGTTTTCGATATCCATATCCCTCATTGTCTGTCGCTAACATTATTTGATTTATCTCTACAGATGCCGGTGATTCCTCTAAGTTATGACTTATGTATTCCCACAAATGTGCTTCCAGCTGATGATAGTCCGGTATTCCCGTTTTGTATGCGGTATCCACATAAAATAAATCATACATTTCCAAAAGTTCTATCTGATATTCTCCAAGCACGGAATTAGCCGCTACAGAATACGCGCATTCGGCTTTTAATCTGTAAGCATTAATCTTAATTCCTTCAAATATGGACAACACAAAAGACATTAGTACCATAAATACCAGTGCAAAAAACACTGTGATATAACCCTTTTTCATACTAGATTGATTTTGCAGAAGATGTGATTTTCTTCATAATGGTATTAACCAAAGAAGTAATTTGGTTTTTAAAAATAACTACCAAACCAATCAAAACTACTATGATCAATATAATTTCTACGGTCCCCACTCCATCTTCTTCTTTTAAAAACTGTTTAAAACTTTTCATTTATTTACCTCCTTTAAATCGTAAATGAAACAAATGCCGGATACATAATCATAACCATTACAACCAAAAGCATTAAAATCATAGGAAACAATAATTTTGTTCCGGCTTCTTCTCCATATTTTCTGGCTAAGTTCTTTCGTTCCTCAAACGCCTTATCCATTTCTTCTTTCAGTTGCTTTTGCATAGTATTTCCTTTACGGATATTCTGATTGATAAGCACAGACAATTTTACGTAACATGGAATTTTACATCTTTCCGCTAATTTACTAATCGCTTTTTGTTCGGAAATTCCGTTTTCCAGTTCTCTTATGACTATTTCCAGTTCTTTTGCATAAAATCTACTTTTATCCGCACTCTTTACGATTTTTGCAATTGTAGATCTGAAAGACAATCCCGCTCCCATATACAGTGTCAGCTTGCTCACCAATTTCGTATAATCCATCAATAACTGCTTATTTCTCTCTTCTTTCTGCTTTGACAAATTATTATCCGGCAAAATCCATAAGAACATAATTATCACTATCCCAAATCCTAAAACTATAGCCGCAGTATTTTCGCTTTTTTCTTCATAAATAACCGAATGGCCTTCTATTTCTTTAGGTAAAACCAACTTTTCTTCATCGGCTGATAAATTGTCCAGTTCTTCTATCACCTCTTCAACCTTCTTTGAAAAGCTATCTTCCCAAACATCCTCTGCTTTATAAACCAAAAGAGCATACTCTTTTTCCCAACTGTATTCATAGCAACTTAAGATTACTGTCAGGATAACTTCATGTGCCTCTTTAGAATTTTCGATAGTGATAACACCGTCTCTGTCTATCACTTCAGAATCACTGCTATTCCACGAAAGCTCAAAGGGATACTCCTCTATTTTGGACGGAAGTTGCAGATGATTTTTGATGACATACTCCCCTTCACCGGTCACTTCATCACTGCCCAAATAATACTTTGGAACATCTTCGAAAATTGCTTCTGCAAAAGTATCCAACTGCTCTTTAGAGTAATGTAGCGGCTCTATGAAAATCTCTATTTCTTCTTCCATCCCCTCTGACTTTGCTATCAAAGAAATATTCTTTTCAATCCCTTCATATCCGTCCCTCGTAATAATGTTTCCTTTCAATTCGCCATCATCCGGCGGACTTATCCACAGACCCAATATTACAATTCCAATACCTGCCAAAGCCAAAAGCAAATATTCCATTTTTCTTGCAAGATAGACCCTATATAGCTGCTTTTCATTTTCCGCACCGTTATGTAATGTACATAAGTCTTTTGCAATCATTTGTTGCTTGGAAGATTGCAAAAACTTTCTATCCAGCGAAAAGGCCTTCACTATTTTTAAACCCAGTTCATTTCTCATTGCTAAATCCTTATATTTATTATTTTTCCCGAAACCTTTACTGCAACCAAATAAATCAAAAGACACACGCTCATTACCAATATTCCGGTCGGATTATGATATAAAGGCGAAAAAAAGTTTTTATTTGTACATTCGATATACAAAACAATCAAAAACGGAATTACCATCATAATGTGCCGCTCCATTTTTCCGGCTCTTGTTATGACATCAATTTCCCCATCAATTGTAATTTTTTCAGAAATCATATTTGCTGTCGAATCGATAATCTCCACAAGATTTCCACCTGTTTTCCCGGCCAGGCAAAAAATATCCACAAACTCCGAGATTTCTTCAATCTCACACTTCTTTTCAAAATCCCGAAGAAGCTTATCAAAACTTATATTTACGGACAGTCCTTTTTTAATAGTTTCCAGTTCATAAATAATCCTGCTTTTTGTCCCATATAATTTTGATAAATCCGCATAAGCTTCAAGAAATGCATTTTCCGGACTATAGCCTACTTTAAGGTTTGTTGCCATCGACAAAATCATTTCCCGAAACTGACTCTTTAATATCTGTTTATTTTTCTCCCAAATCGCATTATCCAAAAAGAAAATAATCTCAAACGAAATCGGCAAAAGAAGAATTATGGTCCAAAAAGAACGATAGAAAAAATATGCAAATACCGCTGCTGCGAAAATGCCGCAAAGACTATATAACAATACCTGCTGCCATGAGTTTCTCTTTATGAGTAAGTTCAGCCTTTTTACATAGCCTGCCAACCACTTTTCCTTCTTCATTTTCTCCCATCTCCTCATATTCAAATAAAGTGTTCAGTTTAATTTCTCCATCTCTGTATTCCAGCACTTCTGCTATCTGCAAAACCTTTCTGCTCTTATCCCTAAGACGTCCTAAATGAACAAATATATCTATTCCCGAAGCTATTTGTCTTCGGACTGCCTCTATCGGCAAATCCATTCCCATTAAAACCATCGTTTCAAGGCGACTTATCATATCCGGTGCACTGTTGGAATGTCCCGTAGACATGCTTCCATCATGCCCGGTATTTAGACATTGCAATAAATCCACAGCTTCACCGCCTCTGACTTCACCCACAATAATGCGGTCAGGTCTCATACGCAAAGAAGTCTTAATTAAGTCTCTGATAGTGATTTCAACACACCCTTCCGCATTTTGATTTCTTGTCTCTAATCTGACCAGATTAGGCACCTCTAAAAGCTGTAATTCTGCACTGTCTTCAATTGTGATAATTCTTTCTTCCCCGGGAATGAATCCTGATAATGCATTTAGAAAAGTTGTCTTCCCTGAACCTGTTCCGCCGGAAATAAAAATGTTATACCCTGCAATGATCAGTTTTTGTAAAAACAGAACTGCTTCTTTGGAAATAGAGCCGATTTGAATTAGCTTGTCCATTGTAATCGGATTTTTTGGAAATTTACGAATTGTAATTGCTGCGCCATCTATGGATATGGGGCTCATAACAACATTGACCCTTGAACCGTCCTCCAGTCTGGCATCCACAATCGGTGAACTTTCATTGACCCTGCGGTTACACTTGGAAACAATCTGGGTAATCAGGTTGTTAAGCTTTTCCTCACTTATCAAACCCACTCCCGTCTCTTTGAGGGCACCGTCTTTCTCAATAAAAATATGATTTTTCCCATTTACCATAATTTCCGTAATGTCCGGATTATCTATAAATTCCTGAAGCACGTCCAATTTTCTTATGGAATAAAAAATATCCTTTTTCAGCCTTCCTCTTTCGGGAATTTCTATAGCCTTTACTTTACTCCTGGAAACAATTGCTTCATCAATCAGTTCGATAATTTCCTTATCCGATAAATCTTTGTTGAAATCCATCCCGTCCATTACTGTCTGATAAACATCTCTTTGTAAAACCTCATATTGTTCTTTATTCATAAAAATCCTCATCTGACAATTTGTCTGTATATTCCCGCAATTCTCCATGGAGCATTTCTTCAAATCCCTCATCATTTGACCCAAACCTCGGAAATTTTAAATATCTTATTTTTTCTTTCACTGACGCATATCGGCTCCCTTCAAGCATCTGACGAAACTGGCCAAGTTTTGCCATAGAGATAACATCATCCCTGGTAATGGTATACACAATATGACATAAATCTAAAATCTGAAAAATCCCTTGAACATTCTCGTTCAAATCTAAAACAATAAAATCATACTCTGTATCCTTTGCAATCAAATCCAGCATCTCTATCCACACGTTTTCTGCCACCTCGGATAATGATGTAGCCGTCAGTACCGGTGGAATGTAATCCAGTTGTCCAAAATGCTCCACGACACCTTCCAGCCAATAAAGAAATTTCTCTCTCGAGTAAGAAAAATAGTAAACCAAATCCGATAAATCCTTTATATACCCTTTCTGAAACAGTTTTGAAAAGCCTGAATACTGCTCAAAATTGATGTACAAAGTTCTGCCTTTTTTTCCTAGACTCTGGGAAAGAGAAAAAGAAAATCCAGTCTGGAGACACCTGGTAATCGGTGTATAAACGCCTATTATCTTCGCCTTCTTATTTCCGCAAAACCTGGGAACAAAGTCCTGCTCCCTTTCCGCATACTCAAGCAAAATCTGCTGAAACAGTACATTTGCCGCCTGATATTTGCTAAAATTTGCAAACTCGGAAAGACTCTTTAATCCCGTTTCATTTAAAATAAAAAGGTGTTTAGCCTCAATCGCTAAAATTTCTTCATAAAAACAACTTTCTGCAACCAATAAAATCTCCGGTTTTATTTTTCCCTGAATACCACAACCCTTTTCCAAGTCCGTCCGATTCGTAAAAGTAATTATCTCGAAATAATTACCTTCTCTTTCACATAGAAACCTTTGAAGCCGCATTGCATAAAGAGCATCCATATCATAAATAACCAATTGCTTACTTCTCATAGGACTCCTCCTACGTAAACAATCACTCCCAGAAAAATCGGTAATGCAAAGTGTATTTTGTGTTTTGGAAAATCTGAAGATTCATCCACGGACCCATCTTCATAAGGAGCTTGTCCGTCTGTCATTTCATACAGCCGCCATTTCCCTCGTAGGAAAAGGTCCACCATATAAGAGAAAAAATAATAGATTCGTTCTTTGAAATTGTGAAAACACATCATTTTCACGAGAGAAATTATTGCACCTATAACAAATGCAATAACAAAAGAAATTGTAATTCCCTTGATACCCAAGTAACTGCCTGCCACGGCAAAAAGTTTCAAATCCCCTGCGCCAAGACCTCCAATCATAAATATCGGATAGAGTATAATAACCGGCAAGAGCATTCCAAAAAGCCCTTCGCAAAGCATCCCTATCCCGCCATGTATCAAACTGATTAAAAGACCACTGGACACACCAAAAATAATAATCCAATTCGGAATTCTGTTCTGCCTATAATCCGTGTAGACTGCTGCCATAAGTATCAGTAGCAGCACAAGCATACTTTTACCACTTCCCTTCAGCCAAATTTTCCCTAAAATTTCTTTCTAGGAACTCCGTAGCGAAATGCTACAAAAATAAAAACGATTTGTAATAGATTTTTTATGAACTGGTAAATTGCATTATAGCGACAATTTTTTTGTCTGTCCATAGGTTTTTTTCAAAAAAATTATTTTTGTTAATTTCTCACAACGACTTGTAAATTTTAATTCCGTAAAGTAGCAAAAGCCCAGGAAATCCAAGGATTGCGCTTGTCAAAAGACTGGCTGAATTCAGTGCCACGGCAATGGACAATCCCACCCTTTCAAAGCCCATATTCGCAAAATAAATGACCAGCGCACATAAAATTCCACGCAATAAAAAAGTAATAAAAATAGATGATTTCTTTAAGAGGAGTGCCACAAAGAAAACTATGGTAATGCCGGAAAATAATATAATTAAATCTGTATATTGTTCCATAATTTTGTCCCTTAAAATTTCTTAATTAAAACTATGAAGGATAAGGATATTTTATGAATAATCTTCCAATTTTTGTCTATACTTTTAAAAAGGACAATGATGTGTCCGGATAGGGGAAGGAAGCTTATATGAAACTGTTTTTCAGTCAGACGAATTACGACCATACGATAAATCAGGAGCAATTCGGCATTCCCAATATTTTGGATGATTTAAAGAGGACTTTAAGTGAGTTGGAAACCGCCTATGCGCGCCTTAATTATGTTACAGATGAGGATTTGATAGAATGTTACATCTACGAGGTGAATTCCTTGTTAAAACGCTACAAATACTTAAAAGAAGAGGCAGTACGCCAAGGCGCACTGCCACAAAATCAATTTTTGGTAAATGAACAGCTGATTTCAAAAACCAAGCTATACACGGAACCCTCGATTTGAGAGCTGTTCCAAATTTACATTTACGTCTTTTCTTCCATATGTCAAACCTGCATAGACAGTCTGCGCATTCTGCATAAGCGGTCCGGTTTTGTTTTCCGACGCGACCTCATTATATGCGTTTCGCAGGCTTTCTATCATTGGCTTGATTGCTTCCACATAGGCAAGTCCGTTTTCTTTTCTTTCGGCCTTTACAAGTTCCTTTAAAAAGAAAACATATAGGCTGTACATATTTCTTGCCATTTCATACTCTGCATTCAAGGAATCCATCAATTCACCAATGCAGTTTCTCATTTTTTGAAGACTTCTCAGATATTCTTCTTTATTATCCACAGCCCAAAATTCTCCGGCTTCCTTTATATACACCAAAATCATATCGTATAAAATTACAACTAATTCGGTGGCATTTGCCCGGGTAATTTTCAGGGTGAATTCTTTTTTTAATTCGTCTGTCATAGGCTTTTACCACTACTGTAATAACTGTAACACAGAGGAAGGTCTTTCGTTAGCCTGCGCAAGCATAGATGTACTTGCCTGAGAAATTACCTGCTGTGTTGTGTAATTTGTCATTTCTTCCGCCATATCGGTATCCATGATTCGTGAATATGCGCCTGTCATATTTTCGCTGGTAATGTCGATATTCTTTTCCGTATGTTCCAGTCTGTTCTGGTATGCACCAAGTCTGCTTCGTGCGTTAGACACATATTTAATTGCAAAATCTATGTTTGAAATGGCCTTGTCTGCACCGGCTTTTGTGCTTACATCCACATCCTGAAGTCTCATCTGCTGAGCAGAAATTTCCGGAATTCTGATTTCAAGAACCTGACCTTCGTTGGCACCCACTTGCATTCTCATTTCACCAAAATCGTTAGCTTCGATATTTACGTCACCAAAATCCTTTGTTGAATTTGGCTGTAAATCATCAAAATTGATTGTCATAGACCAGTCAGAGGCCAAGTCACTGATTGTTACGGCGTTTCCGTTATATTCGTAATTGGTTGCAGTGACAGGAATTTCTCCACTTGCATTAAAAGTTACATTTTCGATGTTTCCTTCATCATCTGTTGTAACAGATAAAGATTTCAACAAATATTCTTTTCCCGCTGCTGAATCAGAGTATGTCTGAACCGTCACTTCTGTATTGTCTGTGTATCCTTTGTAATCAAAAGTACCATCCAAAATATTCTGTCCGTTGTATTGTGTTGTTTCAGCAATTCGGTTGATTTCGTCCTGAAGCTGCTGAATTTCGTTGTTGATAATACTTCTGTCATCGTCAGTCAGAATACCATTGGCCGCCTTAACTGAAAGTTCATTCATTCTCTGTAAAATATCATGTATTTCCGACAAGGCACCGTCTGCGATCTGTACAACTGAAATTGCATCGCTGGAATTCTGTTTTGCAACAGATAAGCCCTGAATCTGGGAGTTCATTCTTTTTGCCATGGCAAGACCCGATGGGTTATCCTTCGCACCGGTAATTTTGATACCGGAAGAAAGTCTCTGTATAGATGCTGACAAAGCATTATCACTTTTTGTTAAATAATTATTGGCTAACATCGCCTGTGCGTTATAACTGATTTTCATACCGACTCCTATCTTTGTAAAGGTGTCATCTTACATCGCATCCTGCACTGCCTGAATGAACGCCTTTGCAACTGCATATAAAGTTTTTGTATCCGTTTTTTCATCAGATACCTGTTTACTAAGCTCTTTGCTACCGAATTTCTCAGGATTTACATCCTGCGATTTTACAAAGCTTATTCTTCTTGCCTGTAAATTGTTTTCACCTAATCCATTTGCGAAGCTGTTTGTAAACATTTCTTTTGTCTGTGCATCGAATCCGTTCTCACACACCAGGTAACCTTCCACAAAACCTTCGTTTCGTGTAAATTTTGCGCCTATGGTTCCGTACTCATCTGTTTCCATGGAAACGTTTACCGTACCCATTTCACTGTCGTCCCTGACAAGTGTTAAATGAATGGTTGTGAGATTTCCTCCCACATAAACCGGAACCTGATATTCTCTATTTGAAGCAAAGTTTTTAACCATTCCAATCTGTTTATGTAAAAGATTTAATTCTTTAATGTCAATTGCCTTTGCTTCTGTTTCCAAAGTATCGGATGTAAGTAAATCCTGTACTTTTTTTGTAAAGTCTTCCACACCCTTATTTGCTTCTTCTTCACTGCCAAAAGCATTTCTAAAGTCGCTGCAGACTTTTTCAAATTCCGAAAAGGCTTCTTCTGCATTTGCATCCTTAAGTCTCTTTCCGATTTTTCCAAAAAGCTGGTATTCCATATTCATAAGGGCATTTGTTGCAAATAAGTTGTCTGCATTTACAGGCAATTCATTTTGCAATAAGTGGCTAATAATATTATCGGACACCTGACTTAAATTCTGAATATCCGAAAGCATATCTTTTTCGTATTTTGCAAGTGCTTCTTCATATCCGTTCAAAGCTTTCATTTGATTTGCAAAAGCTCTTTCTATCTGGGCTGAAATGGAATTAAAATGTTCCATTTTGCCCTCGTAAATACCGGTATTTGCATCAACGACCGTGTCCATATGTCCTTTATTTTTACTGCGAACTGCTGATAACAGGTTTTTAAAGTTAATCTCTATTCCGCTGTTTACAAGACTTCCCACCGCACTGCCGTCTGATTTATTTATCTGGTGAATCAGTCTGCAAACACCGATATATGCTTCTCTTTCTGTGTCGGAAATCAGATGGTTCTGTTCAAGCTGATAAAGATAACTACTGAATTTTTCAGTTTCCGTCCCTTCCAGCATTGGTGCATTTTCAATCAGATACTGCTCCACTTCGCCCATTTGCATTTCCAGTGGGTTTTGTCCGTCACGAATCATTTTCATAATTGCTGCCGGAGTCAATTTATCTAAAACATTGCTCACCTGTCTGTTTGCATCAATGACTTTTTCGATGTTTTCGTCTGTCAGTGGGATGTTGTTGTAACCAAGAGTTCGCACCGCTTTTCTGTTTTCTTCATTGATGGCATATTCCATATCTGCCAAAATGTCATCCACGTTACGGAATGCCTTTTTAATAGAATCTCCAAGGTCTGCCCGAGGAGCTGTCATCATCGTTTCGTAGGAACGGTTGGCCTTTTTGTAGCTTTCAGCCAAGGCTGTACCGGTTTCATATACGTTATTTAATGTAAACTCGTTTAATCTTGCGGTGAACAATGCAACTGTTGTAGCCGGCAATTCCGGAATTTTTCCGACCTTTTCTACCGTCTCATTAAAAAGTGCCTGCTTAGCCGAAAGAACCGCTTCATCGCCTGCGCCAAATAAAATCTGCGCACGCTCTGCATTTGCATTCTTGAGCTGGTCAACCAAATCCGCTAAATCTGCCACATCTATCTGATAACCTGACTTTAACAGTCTGTAATTTGCCGTGACACTCATCTGAAGACGTACTTCTTCCAATACAAGGTAAGCGTTATTTTTAACTTCTACATTAGCACTTGGCATATCGGTAGAGTTCATAACTACATTTGCATTTATCTGTTTTTGCCAGTAGGTTAAATTACGGATGCTTAAAGGCTGGGCATTGTCAATGCACATATCCACCGCCTGATTTGTCAGTTCGCTAATAGCATCGTAAGCCATAACCGCTTTTTCCATCATACTTGTTGTATTGAAAAAAACCGCTTCTTTTGCAGGTTTTCCATCAGCAATGGCTGTGGCAATTGCATCAAAAATATTGTTTTCTTTCTCTGAAAAATCAACGTTTTTAATCTTTTCATAAATATCAAAGCTTTCCACGGTGAATGGAATTCCGTTTTTAATTATCCACATACCGTCCATCAAAGTTTCATCCGAAACCTCATAACCTGCATTTTCGATTACTTTTTCCATCTGTGGCTGAAGATTTGTCCAGTTGAAAACTTCTGCTTTCTGTGAATAATAACCGTGCATATCGTTGGCAAAATAGCCTTTACCCTGACGTGAATTGCCTGTTTTTACAGAAAAAGATGCCATATACAAATTGTCTGCAGTAGGTTCCAATACATTTTCAATCATATATTTTGTTGCATCTTCACTGATGGAATCTATCTGGCTGACTCTGTCATAAACTTCCTTTGCCATTTCCACATTTTCTTTTGTAAGCGGAATATCCTTTTTATCAAAGCTGTCTGCTAATTTATTTGCAAAGGCTTCACTGCCTGTAATTTCTTTCAAGGTCTCTCTATCTAAATCATCGTTGTAGCCTGCAACTACCTTTCCGGATTTTGCCATTTCGGCTTTAATTGTATCTACGATAGTTACAACCGTTTCAATATCTGTACTTCCCGGATGTGTACCTTCCTCTAATAACTTGGAAAAATCCTCGTCAGACATACAATTGGACATAACAACCCTGTAATCGGAATTTGCTTTGACATCCATAAGATTTGCATCCCTAATGACATCTTCCTGTGTTTTAGGCGCACCTTTATAAGCGTCATTATCATTACCGTTTACAAATAAATCAACACTGACACCATTGACTGTTCCTGTATTTTTTACGGCTTCCCTTGGAGATGCCGAAGTCGTTATTTTTTCTGACTGAATACCGGGATTATTTTGTTCTAATGACACTATCATAAGTTTTGCCTCCAATAAATAAGGTGAATACACCTTTTTGTAAGTGTATTCACCCTATATTTCGGATTATTTTTATGTTTTCTTAACCTTTGATACGTTAGCATATTATGATAACGTATTATACGTTGTCGTATTCAAAAGTAAGTGCTGTAAATGGCGGTAAATCGAATGTGATTGCATAATCTCTTCCGTTCTGCTGCCATTCAGGTTTGTATGCCTGTACTTTGTCTGCAACCTGGCGACCGCCACCTGCAAATCTTGTATCATCACTGTTAAGAATTAATCTGTATTCTGTATTTTCTGAAACACCAAGTGTATAGTCATTCCAGTACATAGGTGTCATATTGATTACAAATAATACGTTTCTCTTTCCATCCGGTGATTTACGTGCAAAGGAATATGTACTTCTTCCGCTGTCATCAGCATTCATCCATTCGAAGCCTGCCCAGTCATTATCAACTGTGTACATAGCCGGATAATCGTTGTAGATGTTAAGAAGCTCTTTTACATATTCGTGCATACCTTTGTGATATACTTCACCAAGTAACCACCAGTCTAATTCTCTTTCTTCGCTCCATTCTCTTGACTGAGCAAAATCCTGACCCATGAAGAGAAGTTTTTTACCTGCGTGGCCGAAGAAGTATGCATAGCCACCTCTTAGGTTCGCAAACTTGTCGAATTCGTAGCCCGGAATTTTGTTAAGCATAGAGCATTTCAAATGAACTACTTCGTCATGTGACAATGGTAAAACATAATTTTCCGCACTGTTATAGCTCATAGCGAATGTCAATGCGTAATGGTTATAGCTTCTGTAAATTGGATCAAGTTTGATGTATTCACAGAAATCATGCATCCATCCCATATTCCATTTGAAGCTGAATCCAAGTCCGTCATCATTTACATCACCTGTAATCTTTGGCCAAGCTGTAGATTCTTCAGCGATTGTAACAACACCCGGATATTCTTTATGAATAATTGAATTCAAGTGTTTGAAGAATTCAATAGCTTCTAAGTTTTTATTTCCGCCGTACATATTTGGTACCCATTCACCGGCTTTTCTACCGTAATCTAAGTACAACATAGAAGCAACTGCATCAACACGGATACCATCAACATGGTATTCTCTTAACCAGTAGAATACGTTACCGATTAAGAAGCTCTTAACTTCTGTTTTGCCGTAGTTAAAGATTTTTGTACCCCATTCAGGATGTTCACCTTTACGGCTGTCCATATGTTCGTAAATACATGTTCCATCAAATTCTGCAAGACCATGCCAGTCTTTTGAGAAGTGCGCAGGAACCCAGTCAAGGATAACACCAACACCGATTTGATGTAAAGAATCTACCAAATACATAAAGTCTTTTGGATCACCATGTCTTGATGTAGGTGCATAATAACCTGTTACCTGATATCCCCATGAACCATCAAACGGATATTCTGCAATACCCATCAATTCTACGTGAGTATATCTCATTTCTTTTAAGTATTCTACTAATCTGTCAGCAAATTCTCTGTAGTTGTAGAAGCCCGGTTCCTGACCCGGATGTTTCATCCATGAACCAATGTGACATTCATAAATCGCCATTGGCTGTGCGTTTGGATCTTTTTTATCTCTTTCTGTCATCCATTCGCTATCAGACCATTCATAACCTGTAATATCTGTAACGATTGATGCTGTACCAGGTCTTAATTCAGCTTTGTTGGCAAATGGGTCCGCTTTCTGAATTCTGCTTGCGTACCATGTATCAATAACAAACTTGTACATATCCCCTTCTTTTACGCCCGGGATAAATAAGCTGTAGATACCGCCATCACCCAATTTGTTCATTGGATACTGTGTTTCGTTCCAATAGTTAAAGCTACCCATTACATAAACATTTGTAGCCCCCGGTGCCCAAACTGCGAAGTGTGTTCCTTCAACACCATCTTCTACAGAAAGATGCGCTCCCAATTTTTTGTAAATTTCATAGTGTGTTCCCTGACCAAAAAGATATTGGTCTTCTCCTGAGATGTAAATTCTCTCTCTTGCATTGTTCTCTGCCATATGAATGCCTCCCTAATTTTTTATTCTTCAAAATCCCTCTCGCGTAAGATAATCATATCTTCCTCATCATAGCGATTAGAACATAACACATCAAAGAAATGCTTTAAGTTCTTTTTGTTTGCCTTAGCAATTGCTTCATCAACAATTTCTTTTACCTCATCTACAGTAACCTTGTGGTCGTTCGTCTGCATTCTGTCAATACGTGAATGAAGTGCCAAACCAGCCAATTCATCCAAAGAATATTCCTGTTCTCTTGCGTATCGTTTTGCGTACTCAACCAACGCCTTATTGCTGAAGCCCGTAATATCATATCTTGCAGTAAAGACTTTATTAAGTATATTATGTTTGTCCATGAATTTATTCATTGCACCTTTCGGACCTTCCATAATAACAATAATGCCTTTGTCTTCCCGTTCTAACTGTTTGTAGAGCTTATCCACCGACTCCTTCGACATCTTGTGAGCTGCTTCAATAATTAACGCTCCGTTTTCGAGTTTTCCGAGAACTTCTTTAACATCTTTATTGTCTAAGCCTGCACCGGTAATTTTTGCAATTTTTCCGGAGAAATTAGAATCGGAAATCTGCATACTCTTAATCATTGCTTTTGCAAGAGTAGTTGTATCCGCGGCTTCTTCGCCGGTGATAATTACATTACCTGTATAAGCTGCAAGACTCATTTCATCAAGCGCTGCCACCAATTTCTTTTTATCCTTTTTCGTCTGGATAAATGAATTAAACAGCATTTTTTCTTCTGAGGAGAATGTACGAACAGGCGTATCGTCCTTCGCGTCTTCTTTTTCCTGTTCAAGCTGCGCTAATGACTTATTAATAACAAGTTCCTTTGAATCATCAATAATTAACTCATCATTATCATCATCGAATAAACTGTCCTCTTCTTCAAAGTTTTCCTCATCTTCAAACGATTCCTCGTCGCCGTCCTCATCATCTTCTTCATCTTCAAAGGCTTCCTCGTCATCAAATGACTCGTCGTCGCTATCTTCTTCGCTGTCATCATCCTCAGAAACTTCAAACTCTATTTCTTCCGTTTCATCGATATCTTCTTCATCAGCTTCTTCCGGCTCATCCTGCACTTCTGCAACATCCCCAATAGGTTCTTCCACAGCCAGCTCTTCACTGATTTCCTGAATTTCTTCCTCTGCAAGTTCACCTTCAACAGATTCTTCTTCATCAGATAAATCTACTCCGGCTAAAATATCATGCTTACTTGATACTTCATCGAATTCAACAAAAATGTTACCTGTGTGTTCCAACACATGCTGACGGACTTCTTCGGCACGTTTTTCTTCCGTAGCCTTTTTAATTTTTTCCCATTCAGCCATAACATCGATGATATTCAACTGACCGGTAATCTGCTTCTCTACCTGCTCTGTCTCCGGTACAACCAATCTAATCTGACCATCGTACTCCTGAGACAACATTCTCGCCATTTCCACCGGCAATTTTGCAGTCATGTTATCCTGCAATTTTTGTTCCTTAGGTTTAACCGTTTCTTCAGGAACCGGTGTTTCCGCTGTTTCCGGTGTTTTTGGTGTTACCTGCTGGGGTGAAACAACACGCGTTGGCTGTGTAGCCTTAATTATCATCTCATCCGTAATTGCCTTGTAAACTTTTGTTACCTGGCTTGCAATATCCTCTACGGATTCCTCCGTGATATCTTCAATGACAAGTTCTTCTTCCGGTACCGGTTCTTCAGAAATTTCTTCAACAGCATTTTCTTCTACCGCCGCTTCAACTGTTTCTTCAGCCATAGTCGCTTCAAGAGCTGCCATCGCCAAAGCTTCATCCTCCGAAAGCTCAATCTCTTCCTCTTCAAAAGTCTCCGGTGTCTGAGTCAAATCAATCGGCTCTTCAAAAACCAAAGGTTCTTCAAAAATAGGCGGTTCTTCCGCACTTGTATCGGAAAATAAAACCTCTTCCACAGTAGATTCTTCCGTAACTGTCTGGGTCGGAAGAATTTCCTTCATGCTTTCTGCCAATTCCTTTTGCAAATTGATGGTATTATACTCACTGACATCCATCGGCGGAACTTCGATACTTTCTACCTGCGCAGCAGCTTCCACGCCTTCTTCATATCCGTCATAAGCTGTTTTCGGAATATGCGTTCTGTGCGTATTATAAAACTGCTGGTCATATACATACTGCTGTTCTGAAGTTAAAGGAGTATGTAACTGCTTCAATTCCAAAGCCTTCAAAACATACTTGCCTTCCCTGAACCATAAAAACAACTGATCACACTCTTCAATACAACGGGTCACAAGCCCAACCCTGTGATATAAATATGCCAGTTCGTAAGCCCATTTTTCACTGAGCGGTTCACGGCTCTTGTATTCTTCTAAAACAGAAATTCTTTCCTCTAAGCTTACATCCTGTGCCTCAAGCATTTTGTAACGTAAAATATAACGTCCATTATCCTTTGGCGCCAAACGCGTAAATTCTTTTAAATATTCGTATGCTTCCAACACCTCATCCATCTTAATGCACAATTCACATAAAGAATAAACGATAAGTCTGGAAGTCTGGTTCTTCTCATAAGCCAAAAGAAGAATTTCTTTACTCTCTTCAAATTTGTGGTTAATTTTATAAATGTCGCTGACAATACACAACATTTTTGTATTTTTTACTCTACGCCAGTCGATCGTATCCGCTATTTCCATAGCTTCAGCAAACTTTGCCTCTCTAATCAACTGCTTCATTTCGTCTGTTCGAACTTTGTATTCGTATTTATCCAAGGTGGCCACCTCATACCTGTAATAGTAATCTTACGGAGTATCTTTTATTTTTTACACCAAAAAAGAACAAAATATCCCTATTTTTGTCTTTTAGTTTACCATATATAGTGTATATCTGTCAAAATAATATAACAATAGTTTATCTTAACTTTTTAAATATTTTATTAGAAAATTCTGCAAATTTCTCCAGGGCAAATGTTTCGCCCCTGACAGTAGCACTTTCACCCATTTCCGAGAGCACTTCCGTTACCATTTCCTTCGAAATATTTAAGTTCGGCGCATTGCCGATGGAATTCACCAACGTTTTTCTTCTCTGGTTAAAAGTTGCTCTTATGAGAGAAAACATAAACTCCTCGTTTTCCACAAAAACAGGTGGCTCTTCGTACTTTGTCAGCCTGATTACCGCACTGCCCACATTCGGACGTGGCATAAAACAGTTTGGCGGCACATTCGCCACAATTTCCGGCTTCGCATAATACTGGACAGCCAAAGAAAGAGCACCATAATCCTTCGTACCCGGGCCCACTTGCATACGATCTGCCACTTCCTTTTGCACCATAATCGTAATGCTCTTAAGCGGCAGATGACTTTCAAAAAGCCCCATAATAATCGGTGTGGTAATATAATACGGCAGATTTGCAACCACCTTAATCGGCTTACCGCCGTTTTTCTCATTCACAATTTTCTGTACATCAACCTTCAAAATATCATCATTGATGACCGTCACGTTATCGTACTCCGACAACGTATCCTCCAAAATCGGAATCAGCGCCTTGTCGATTTCCACCGCAATAACTTCCCTTGCATTTTCGCAAAGGTATTGTGTCATCGTACCGATTCCCGGGCCGATTTCCAGCACACAGTCATCCTTCGTAATGCCCGATTCTTCAATAATCCTGTCAAGGACATGGGTATCTATTAAAAAGTTCTGACCGAATTTTTTCTGAAAATTAAAACCATATTTCTGAATGATTTCTATTGTGTTCTTTGGATTTCCCAATGTTGCCATTTTACTAATCCTCTATTCTATAAATTTTCTTTGCATTTTCATAAGTAATTTTTAAGACTTCTTCCTCAGAAAGATTCTTAATTTCGGCAATCGCCTTAATCACATAGGGAAGGTTTAAAGACGAATTTCTTTTTCCCCTGTTCGGTTCCGGAGAAAGATACGGACAATCCGTCTCAATTACAATCTTTTCCATCGGAATATAATCTACCGCTTCTTTCAGCTTTTTCGCATTCTTAAATGTAATAACACCGCCGATACCAAAAGAAAAATCCATATCAAGAAAAATCTTTGCCGTTTCCTTTGTATAAGAAAAACAATGCAAAATACCACCCGCCTCGGCTGCGTTTTCACTCTTCATAATATCAATGGTATCCTGGGCCGCATCACGGGAATGAATCACCAGCGGTAAATTCACCTCTCTACCCAGTGCAATCTGGCGCGCAAACCATTCCTTCTGAATCGACCGCTCCGGCTCGTCCCAATAATAATCCAGTCCAATTTCACCAACTGCCACAACCTTTGGTGCCTTGCACTGCTGTTTAAGCCACAAAAAAGTGTCTTCGTTGAGTTCCGCTGTATCACTTGGATGAACCCCCACCGCCGCATAAATAAAATCATATTTGTTTGCAAGCTCCAGAGTAGTTCTTGTACTTTCAAGACTCGCCCCGATATTAACAATGTGCGACACTCCCGCCGCCTTCATCTGCGAAAGAAGTTCTTCCCTGTCTATATCAAAATCCGCATCATCATAGTGTGCATGTGTATCAAAAATCATATCTGACTCCATTCCGGGATAGACAAAATGCCCAAAACCCGTTTATATGCTATATAGAACTTTTTTCCCAACTGAAAAAAAACTCTTTACAACTGAAAAACATTATACTATAATAACCTTTGTGTTGCAAACAATACAAATATATTTTGCGCCTCTAGCTCAGTTGGCAGAGCACCTGACTCTTAATCAGGGTGTCCAGGGTTCGAACCCCTGGAGGCGCACGAGGGCACTGGTTTCGCGGACTTATGAGCCGTGGGGTCGGTGTTTTTTTTGCGCGTATAACATAAGCCGTGCCGGAAAATGGATAAATTGCTCGTTGGATGCTTGCATACAAAAGAGCACATTTAGACATTGGACGATAGGGCGAAGCCCGCGACCGAGATGAAGCAATATCCCACAACGTGGGGTTTGCGTAATCGAGGTGCACGGCTCATAAATAGACAAATACGGTCTACTTTTTGCTTTCAACAAAGACAACCGTAAATATTTTCCTTAATTACGGTTGTTTCTTTTATTTTTCCTAATTTGACCGTAGCATTAGCACCATTTTTACGGTCAAATACTCATTAATATTAAATCTAACCGTAATCTTCCTACAATAATTACGGTTAAAATCTTCAATTTGATAAACTTGTCTGCAAAATCGTAAAAAAAATACGGTTGAGATGTATAAGAATTCAAATCTCAACCGTAAATATAAACAAATTTCAAACTCTACAAATTCAAATTAATTTATCTCTTTTTATAAATTACTAACTCAGGATTTGCACCGTTTTCTTCATATGTGCATACAAGAAGAAAGTCCATATTGGCAACAATACCAAAGCACCTATCTCCGCCAAACTCACATTCAAACTGATTTCCTAAATAAGTCGCATTATCATCTAAAAACTTAACCCTTTTTCCGTTTGGAAGTTCATATTCAAGGTTCACAAAACTGCCTATCAGTGCATTGAGTTTATCAACCTTTGGCATTCCTTCGATATGCAAAGCATTAAACTCCTCAATGATTTGCATTTTAAATTCATTGAATTTTTCTTCACCACCGAAATCAGCATACTGTTTCCAATAATTCAATTTCGGTAACATATCTTTCATATATTCCCGAACCTGCTCGGAAGAAAAATTTTCATTAGCCATATGAGCAGCACAGAAATTGATCAAATCATCCATATTGTCGTATGTGTATTCACCATCGGCATAACACCACTTACAATATTCTTCATTGAATACACCGTCAACTTCTTTGCTAATAGTAGAATCCTCAAGAGGCATACCACAGCATTGACAAATCAGCTGTCTCGGAGAACCTAAAAGAGTATTTATGGAAACATCAAACAGCTTTGATAATAACTTCAAGGTTTCAGTGTTTGGTGTTGTTTCTCCATTTTCCCAACGAGACACTGCTTGACGAGTTACATACACTTTTTCTGCAAGTTCATCCTGTGATAAACCTTTTTTTGTTCGGAGTTCAAATATTACATCCTTTGTATTCATATAAATCATCACCTCATATGTATTATACTATCGGTGTTTTATATCAACAAGCAACTCACTGTTGCTATGCGCCAAATTGGGATTTGTCACTCTGACAAACTGAAAGTTCGCTATCTTTTTAAACTTTAACTAATATCTTTGGTATGGAAAAATTCTTCAATTGCCTTGTGGTAAAATATTGTATAAATAATTCCAAATACTATTGCTATAATATGGATAACCATTGATGATACACCTGCAACATATGGATTTACCATTATTATCATCATAACTACAATGTTAATCAAAAGATAAAAACTAACCTGTTTAAACATTAACTTAAAATTCTTTTTTCCTAAAACAAACAATGAGTACAATCCAATAATTCCATAAGAAAATGCAATGCCAGAAATTCCTGCACCATAAGCCGTTTCTCCCTTTGGGGTTACAGTTATTGCAATGATATAAAAAGTAATAGCATTTACTACCCATAAAACAATGGACATTATAACAAATCTTTTGCTTCCAAAAATTTTTTCTATCATTATTCCAAATGGAATAACAAGAAATAGATTAAATATCAAATGTCCAATACTTCCTGCCATTGGCAACTCAGGTGAACCATGTAAAAATATACCACTGCAAATTTGCCAAGGATATTTAATTGGATATGCATATGCAATTGCCTGATATGTATCTGGAAAAAGCATCGATATTAATGTAACTACTATGCACAATGTGGCAATAATGATAGACACAGTACAATTACCTTTTTTTAAATAAATGTCCCTAATTTTCAATAGTTTAACCTCCGCAAATTCCTATAAGATCAACTCATAACACATATCTGTTTTTGTCGTTCCATCGATTAAACAAGTTTGACCACTTGCTATAAATCCATTATTTTCATAAAACTTTCTTGCAGATAAATTGTCTTCAATAACCCATAAGAAAATTTTATTTTTTTTACTTGTTCGTGCTTCTAAAATTACTTGCCAAATGAGTTCTTTTCCAATTCCATTTCCTAAAAAAAAGGCTCAACATAAAACTCGCAAATTTCAACAGCATCATTTTTATAAATTCTGTTAATGACACCTTTTATTACTTGTAATTCATTAAATGAAACAACATCATTATTAAAGATAGGTCTATATGCAACCCTTTTTCCGAACACAATTATCTCAGCTATTCTGGATACATCTTGCATTGAGGCTTTTCTTACCATTTTTCTCCTCCCATATTCACTATGCACTCACAAATTAAGGTTTATATACCCAAACCAATATTTATTTTATCTCCTACATAATTTCCTGCATTGGAAAATCCATCCTTTATAACTTGTATGAATTTTTCCGAAAAACCATATTGTACTAATTCCGAAATAGGAACAAATTTCACGTCATGGATTGGATTTTCATCAAATTCATTCGAGGGTAATTCGATTTCTCCACCTATTCTTTTTATCAAAAAAGTAATATGTAAAATTGTATTAGAACTCGCAGCAACATCACATAAATACAACATACGATCAATCTCTACATCAAGTCCTGTTTCTTCTTTCATTTCACGAATTAGTCCTTGTGATAGTGTTTCGCCTCTTTCCAGTCTTCCACCTGGTAATGACCAATTTCTCTTATCGCTCAATTTTTGTTGAACTAATAATATTTTATTATTTTCAATTAGAATTCCCGTGATGCGAATATTGAATATATATTCTTGGTTCATAAAATAAACTCCTCCACAGCTTCAAATTTATCTAAAATGTTACACATTTAATAATTTGTATATATCCACACCAACTTTTTCATCAAAGTATTTTTTTAACTCCAAAAAAGCCTTCCATTTTGGAATAGTCAAATCATTAAATCCTCTTCTTATGACAACATCCACTAATCTTTTTTCTACATATGTTGGTCCATTAGGGAACGAAATTGCATCACACAATTGAATTAATCTATCGTAATCATTGTATTCCAACATATCTATATAATTCTGTATATATTCCGTTTCCTCTTCTGAACAGTCATTCTGTCCATTATATGCACCAATATTTTTGTATGGGAACGAATGTGTTAAACAGATTCTGGCACTATCATCATACCCTAAAGAACTCATAAATAAATATCCCGCATAAATATGCCTCATATCCATTATGCCTTCACGTCTGCCTATATCATGTAATAATCCCATTACATAGGCTACATCAGGATTCATATCATCACATTTTTCTGCAATTGTTCTTGCACAAAATCCTGCTGTTTTATTATGTTCAATCCACGGTCCCGGATTTAATTTAGCAGCTTCTTCAATCAGCTTTTTGGCCTCTTCAACCGATGGTACTTTCATTATATCCTCCATTCACTATGAACTTCAAATTAATATATTTCTCTACATTCTATTCCTTTTCAAAATCCCCGTCAAATATTATAATCTCTAAATTTCTGACACCACTTGAAATAACTTATTAAAAATGCTATTATAATTATACAAAAGGAAAGCACCCACTCCAAAGTGGATGCTCCGAGTTTAGACTAATATTTGTCCTTACGGACATCGCCTATCCTGTTGGCCGACAGGATAGGCATTTTTATTTTCGCTTGTTTCTCTTATCGAGAAAGGCAAGCAACGCAA
>CAZMND010000015.1:10536-30827 GCA_964567585.1 uncultured Lachnospiraceae bacterium | reverse complement strand
CCATTTTTAGGGAACCCTTCTTCTTATCGTGTCCATTCTATAGGGTACAGTTTAAGGGTACAGTTTATTTTATGCCTTCTTTTATACCTTCTTCTCTGCCTTCCGCTCTTGCTTCTTTTCTTGTAGCCTGAATATCATACCCTTCAAAATGTTCAAATAATACCGGCATCTTCTTCTCCTTTATCTGACCGACCACTTCATTCACCTCTTTTTCCGGCAAATTAATTCGGTACAATAATGCTGTGGTTATTTGTGCAATAATATCAAGCAGATATTCCGGTGTTTTCTCCCATACCCTATCACCTATTTTACCTAAGCCCGAAAGCCCCTTAAGGTCCGCCGCTTCCTGAAGTTTATTTAGAAGCATTATAAGAGAAATTTCATCCTGATTTTCTATGAGTCTGTCACTGCTGTACTCACGTAGGCTGATTAATTCGTAGGAAAAATCGGGTATGTATTTCTCAAATACATCATTTAAAAAGATTCTGTCCTTAAAGTTCGTTACCGCCGTCCATTTATGTTTCCCCTCGTAGTAGACGATGGGAAGAATTGGCGGATACTTAAAGTCTTTGGCACTACTTTTGGTCCCGTTTTTCTTGAAAACTTCCTTCTCGTAGTCCTCCCAAATGTAGCACATATAGCGGAATAACTGCATAATTACATTATAGTCGACCTGTGTTTTGTGGTCAATAAGGGTGATAAAAAATAGTGATTCCGTGTCAGAAATTCTGACCCTTTTTACCGTATCCGCCTCTCTCTCCGAGGTAAAGAGCGGCACATACCTCCCCGACACATCCTCTATATCTTCGGGCCTGACATTTTTAAGAATTGGGATATCCAAAAAATCCCGCATAAACTGAGCACACAAAACTGCGTCGCCAAAAATCAGTTTACTGGTGTTGTCCTTTAACTGCCTGTTATTTAGTTTTTCTTCATTCATTTGTCCTCCGTTTCTGATATAAACTATCCATTTGATCCTTTGTTTCATGAACATTTTTGCGATTTGCATAAGACATCATAGAACCGATGATGTGATTTATGAATTGTAGTTTTACTATAGCTTATATAATTGCGCAAGACAAGAAATATTCTATTAAATTTATCTAAAAAAGGAATATTCTAAATATATAGAATACTCCTTTTTCACTACTGATTTAGCCTTCATCTTCCATCTTATAATAAAATTAAAGTCAACAAATCTATTATTAAAATTGCCATTCCACTAAAAAATCCTACATAAAATGCCCATTTCTTATTACAATACCTTAATACATAGGCCAGTTTAGGCTTTTGTGGATCGTAAAACACATCCAACTCCGTTCCCACCGGATAGAGGTGTGCCATTAAATGACTACGCACGTCTACAAAAGAATTAGCACATCTATTAATGGTTAAAATCTGATTTTCTTCTTTATAGGCTTCCTGGCTTTTGTTCATCGGACTTTTCATTGTTGTGGTTACAATAAATTTATATTCCGGCCCTACAACCTTATACTCTTTCCCATCTACCTGATAATAAACAATTGGTAAATGAATAGCACAGTTGTCACCACCACGATTTGCCAACGTGTATTTTTTTACCACACCTTTTGTTTTCACTGTACATCTTTTTTCATGAACTATGTATTTATAAAATAATAAATAGGATAAAAGAAATAATACAAATGCTCCTATTGATAATAAAATTCCAAAGACTATTTTAATGATTGTTCTTTCATCCATAATTATTCTTTCCTTCTTTTGTCTTCTATTCGTACTCCATATGTAGCTCTTATCAGGTTCAAAAAACGATTCGCATTTGTAGTTCTTGTACAAATCTTAATTTTTTTAATATCTTGCAGCTTGATATTTTTGTAAAAAAACGGAACGATATTGCTTTGATATTTTATATCTCTTCCATTCACATATACGAATGGTAAAATATTCTTTATTCCAAAACACAAAACTAAAAGTTGTCCAATAATATACACTATCGTAATTTTATAATTTATAACATCGGAAGCACAATAAAACCAAGTGAATATTCCTAATAAAAACACACATAATAGTGATATTAAAATTTTAAGATTATAATTAGTTTTCCATAAAATATCTTACCATTTTCTATCCTTATCCTTATATTCTATGTTTCTTAAAATCGGTTCCTTATTTAAAAATTGCTTTAAACATAAAATAATTTCCTCGTAATCATTTCCCCATACATAAAAATATCTATTCATATTTTTTATATTTCTATGATAAGTCGGCTTATCAGGAACTGTTCCGTCACTATTATAATCATACCAAATTGCTTCTAAATTACTTGCATAGATGTTAAGTTGTTTCAGATTATAATCATATATCCATTGCGTTACGTCCTTGTAATAAAATTTCCAGTATTCCATACGTGATAATCTATAACTATATCCTGCCTTTTCTATATATAGCACACCATAGTCTTCATAAAATCGTATTTCTAATTTCCCCGGAACTCGAATATTTTTTTCTCCCCAACTAAAACTACAAATTAGTAAAGAAATCAATATACCTCTTGCTGTCCATGATAATTCAAAGAATAAATTTTCTCTAAAGATTAATGAACCTACAATTATTATGGCCACAACTATCCAGACAATTATACGAATGGTAGAAAATGGTTGTTTCCCTTTTGTATACTGACGATCCGCACGATTTGTTTTTAATATATACTTGGGTTCTTCCATCATTATCCTCCTCTAATTATTGCAAATATGTATTCTATATTATATCGCTGAAATAGAAACATTAATTTCTGAATGCGAAGAAAGCTGTCCTAACACACTTCATTATCTGCAACAGCATAATCTGAATTACTTCGATCTTTACCAAGTCGAAATACAGTTTTATTAATTGAAATGTTCTCATTGCTTGAAATTCTAAACAATGTTGCATAAGTAATCTGTCTTATGTTTTCTACCAACAACCCCGTTGCTTCGTCATTCAAAAGTCCTGTTGCTTCATCCTGGAGCAAACCTGTTGCTTCATCGTCTAATAGTCCCGTTGCTTCATCGTCCTTCTGACTATAGTGTGCGTAATAATCGGCCGGTTTGTCTGTCATAAAACCGCTTTGTCCTACATTATGCCTTTTTATTGTATTGACTACATTTTTATCTTCTCTGTAGATAAATTTTTCTATTTTGTCTGCATCAAATCTGTCTAGACCTTTAATAAAATATACAAACCTTGAAACATAGTCCATATCCGCTTCCTGCATAGGTTGGGTTGTATAAATAATCTGCTGCATAAAATTAAAAATTTCTGTATCAACCTGAATCTGTTGTAATGGTAAATATATAAACTGTAGTTCTCTGGTCGTTTCATTAATAAACACATTCTTTATATCAAAGACCACATTACTAATAATCAATGAATTCATATTAAGTTTTTGAACAATATCAACCAATTGCTCCATTATAAACAAAAAATCCTGTTTGTTAATTGGCTTCTTTAATCTATCGTATAAACTAATTCCAATTGGTCCATAATACTCTACAAGATTATTTTTAATTTTCTTTGCCTTTAATAGTCCTCGTATATATTTTCCAGAGAAATAATCAAGCTGTCTTTCATCGAGTTTTTCTTTAAATGATAATTTCGTTCTTACTATCAATTGACAACCTTTATATTTTACCTTATATTTTGGCATATTTTGTATCATCCTTTATCTTTCATCTATGCATCATTTTATTGCGTAGAACTATCTGTTCTACGCAATAAAAATCAAAATATATGCTTATAGCACCGACCCATTTCTAAGTCGGTGCTATAAGCATTTTATTATATTTGTTTATTCTAAATCCTAGTAATTTTCAGCCTTTACCTGGAAATATGCCTGTGGGTGTGCGCAAACAGGACAAACTTCCGGTGCCTTCTTGCCAATTACGATATGACCGCAGTTTAAGCACTGCCAGATGCAGTCACCATCTTTTGAAAATACTAAATCGCCTTCAATGTTAGCAAGTAACTTACGGTATCTTTCTTCATGTTCTTTTTCAATGGCTGCTACGCCTTCAAATAAAGCTGCGATTTCAGTAAATCCTTCTTCTTTTGCTTCCTGGGCAAATTTCGCATACATATCTGTCCATTCGTAATTTTCGCCTTCTGCCGCATCTTTTAAGTTTTCGATAGTTGAAGGTACGCTACCGCCATGTAACAATTTGAACCATAATTTAGCATGTTCTTTTTCGTTTGCTGCAGTTTCTTCAAAGATATTAGCAATCTGAACGTAACCGTCTTTTTTTGCTTTTGAAGCATAATATGTGTATTTGTTTCTTGCCTGTGATTCACCGGCAAATGCTGCCATCAAGTTGGCTTCTGTTCTAGAACCTTTTAATTCCATAAGATATTCCTCCTTTAAAAACCTATACTGGTATTTTACTATAAAAACCTTAAAATTATAAGTCCATATTTTATGAAATATCTAATTTAGGTGGAACATCCAATTCATCAGAAACATACTTGCCATTTTTCTTACGCTGTTTTACGCATTCTGTCAGCAAATATTCAATTTGACCATTTACGCTTCGAAAATCATCCTCCGCCCAAGCCGCAATTGCATCATACAACTTGGGCGATAATCTCAAAGGAACCTGTTTCTTATTTAAATCTGCCATACTATCTTTTCCTAATATAAGCTGCCTGTATTAACAATTGGCTGAGCATCGTGATTACCGCAAAGAACAACTAACAGATTGGAAACCATAGCTGCTTTTCTTTCTTCATCAAGCTGTACTAAATCGTTTTCATTCAATCTTTCCAGTGCCATTTCCACCATGCCAACTGCACCGTCTACAATCATTTTTCTTGCATCAATAATAGCAGATGCCTGCTGACGCTGCAACATAACTGCTGCAATTTCTGTAGCATATGCAAGATAAGTGATTCTCGCTTCCACAATTTCGATTCCCGCCTCATCAACACGGCTTTGGATTTCATCCCTGATTCTCTCAGCCACAACTTCGCTGGAACCACGAAGACTGCCTTCATCTGCCACACCATCGCCCGTTGTGTCTACATTTGGCGCCACATCATAAGGATAAATTCTCACAATATTTCTAAGGGCTGAATCACACTGAAGTGATAAGAATTCTTTATAGTTATCTACGTTAAATACGGCTTTGGCTGTATCCACAATTCTCCATGTTACCGCAATACCGATTTCTACCGGATTACCGAGACAGTCATTGATTTTCTGACGGCTGTTATTTAATGTCATAATTTTTAAAGAAATTTTGTTACTCGGCGCTACACTTACTGCTGCAGATGTACCATCCCCTGTGCCTGCCGCAAACACCGTCGTCTGGGTCTTCACATCCCCGCTCTGACTAAGTTTTGTAGCCGCTGCCGGATTCACACTGGTACAGAAAGGATTTACACAATAAAATCCTTCTCCTTTTAATGTACCGATATATTTACCAAACAGTGTCAAAACCAATGCTTCCTGTGGTTTCAACACCTTAAGACCACAAAGCGGTATCCACCCTACACAAAGTACAATAATACTAATCACAAGTAAGGCTGCATTTCCACCGCCTTCCAGCATAATCGCTCCATAAATAATTCCTGCAATCGATGCCGCAATTACTAAGATTTCTAATAACAGCACCAGCATACCGTTCTTTTTACCAACTAATACTTTTTCTTCCATATGTATCGAACTCCTTTTTCTTTTTGATATCATTATGATATCATATTGCAACCATTTGTCAATAGATATTCCGAAATATAAACGAAATATAAATCGTAAATATAAATATAAAATAATATTTTTTTGACACTTTACTCACAATGTGAAAATGCGTTATAATATAGCTTGTGTGCGATGCGCATATAATGAAATAGAAAGATTGATTTGGGTACAGTATGCAAACTAAAAAAAGCCGACTCTTTAGGTCCGCTACAATACTACTTATAATTGCATCATTGCTTTTTTGTATTGCCTGTAATGTTTCTGAAAACAACAGGTTTTATTTTGCTACCTCTGTAAACGGTCACATTACTTTGGGTGAACAGTATCTGGCAGCTTCATCCTCTTTTCAGTATGACTTTGCCGGTGAAGAAACTATCCGTAGCACGACCTCCTCTTACTCAAATATCAATCATTCCCTTGCGCGCACCCAGAGAAACAACTATCAGTCACATATGATTCTTGCAATGTTACTTGTGACTGCGATTCTTATTTTAACAAATAATCTGCGTTCTTATGGCTATGACATTGTTCCGAAACAGTGCTTTTCTTCTGTTCGTATAGCCGGATTTATAGAACACTCCGACGGCAAAAAATAACTTCATAAAACTTCTATATTCATTTCTTGCTGCTGAAATTTCAGTGGCTTATTTGTAGTGCAAATTTGCAATCAACTTTTTTTGTACACAATAAAAAAATATATTTGGAGGATTTTATGAATCAGATTTTTATTACAATTATTACTATTCTTTTTGGTATTGTTGGAGGCGGCTCTACCTTGGTTTTAACAATCGGTATTCCGGCTATAATCGTATACAAAATTGTTAGAAGTATTAAATACAAAATTTCTTTATTTGATTAAAACATAGTTTTTCTATATTTTAATAAGAGGCAGATTAACTTTTCCATTTCCTTCTCATTTGTTAATCTGCCTCATTTTTTACCTTACAGATGATTTCTTAAATCCTTTCGCAAAGTTTCCTCAATATCAATTAACTTGTTACACAAGTCTTTTGCCTTTTCATCTGCATTTTTGTACTGGTTCAAATATTTGTACAATGACTTAATCCCCATATTACATCCGTCCGTAATAAGATCAGCCACTATGGCATCGCTGTTATCCATTCCCATTTTCATATTTGTTTTCATCCATGCCATCCCTTTTGCCATAGGATTTGGTTCTTTTTCTTCTGCACTATGCTTATCCAGTTCTTCTACAATCTTTCTCTCCAGTTCTTTATGATGATTTTTACTCTCCTGTAAAAGGCCTTTAAGGGCATCGTCCGTAACCTTATCCAGCACATCGTCAATTGAGGAAACGGCCATTTTGGTGCCGGCATCACATTCTTTCAGTAACTTAACTGTATCCAACATAATTTATACCTGCCTTTTTTTCTTTATTCTGTCTCGCAAGTTTTAAGAATATACTTAAACAAATAAAAAAAGGAGTTTTTATGAAAATAAACTACAAATTACTGGTGGTCTGTATTGCAATTCCCCTAGCAATCGGTGCTCTTGCCGGTTTCTTAACAAGAAGCAGTATGGAGGCATTCGGAGCACTGAATAAACCTGCTCTTTCTCCACCCGGTTTTCTGTTTCCGATTGTGTGGACCATTCTTTACACTTTGATGGGCATTTCCTCATATCTGGTAATCACCTCCGGACAGGGAAAAAATAAAATCAGGGATGCTCTGATTACTTATGGTTTGCAATTAGTTTTTAATTTTTTCTGGTCCATATGGTTTTTCTCTTTTGGTTGGTACTTGTTTGCCTTTATATGGCTCTTAATTCTCTGGGTATTGATTTTTAATACAATAGCTTCATTTTATGAAATTTCAAAAACAGCCGCTTATTTATTAATACCTTACTTACTATGGGTTACCTTTGCAGGATACTTGAATTTTGCAATTTACCTAATGAATTGACGCAAAACACAAAAAGGCTGCCACACAAATTCGTGTGACAGCCTTCATTTTACGTTCCACTGTTTTCTTCTTTAAAGAAATTTTCATAACGTGCAGCCTCTGAAAACATCTGAACAATTAAGTCAATATCACGTTCATAATCTTCAAAGGTCGGATAGTATTCATCCGGTCTGTAAAGCGTTGTTATCATCGTTCTGTTCAACTGGTCAAATGCTCTTATATCTACCGGTTTTGAGAAATAGTAGCCCTGACCGATATCGCACCCGATTTCTACAAGGAATTTTACCTGTTCCGCAGTTTCAATACCTTCCGTGATAACCGTGAAATCAAGTTCTTTTGCCATTGCAATCAAATATCTGATAATTTCAAGACCTTCCCCACTTGAAGCATTTCTTGCAAGGAAAGAACGGTCCAGTTTGATTCGCTGAATCGGGAAATCCTTCAGTAAATTTAAGGGCGAACTGATACTGCCGAAGTTATCGATACAAAGCTGAAATCCTTCTTGGTTCAGTCTCTTAATAATACTTCCCACCTGCTCGGAAATATTGGTAAGACCACGTTCCGGTAATTCCAATACAATCCATTTTTTCTGAATCAGGTACTTATCCATAAGTTCCAACAAATAATCAATAAACTTATGACTTTGTAAATGTGCCGGTGAAATATTCATCGTAATCGGTACCGGTTCCATTTTGTTATCAATCCAACGTCTGATTGTTTTACAACATTCTTCCCACATATAATAATCCAGTTTTTGAATCAGGGAAGTACTTTCAAACAACGGCAAAAATGCATATGGTGACAACATTCCTTTTCCCGGATAATCCCAACGAACCAAAGCTTCGGCACTTACAATTTTATACGAATGTAAGTCAATCATAGGCTGTAAGAACATTACAAACTTATGATCCTCCAGCGCCCTTTCCATTTCCTCACTCATTCTCTTATTTTCCAAAAAACGCTCATTCAACTCATCCGTAAAGAACTGATAATTATTTTCATCACTTTCTTTAACAAACTTCTGTGCAAGATTTGCCTGGTTAATCATATCCATAATCGGCATCGTTACATCCGTAATTTTGTAAATACCAAAAGCCGCTCTGATTTGAATACCTTCGTTGTATTCAAGTAATGTCTTGGTAAAATTAAGAATCAAATCCAATACATCTGCCTCTGTTTTATTCTTTAAAAGCAAACAAAACAGATTGGACTGTACCTGCGCATAAATATTAGTACCCTTCAGTGATTTTTTCAGCGTCTGTGCCGTAAAATATACCGCCTTATCTCCTTCCGTCGGTCCAAACAACTGGTTGATTTTACCAATATTCATAATGTTGAAGGTTAAAAGTGTGTAGGAAGCCTCCTTATCTTTCTCGAAGGCCTCCGCACTTTTCGCCAGAAAATAGTCAATGTTCCATATGTTAGTTGTTGCATTAGTATAGGCAATCTTCCGCAATCTTTCCAGTTCTTCCGAAGAGGCTGACTCTTTTTTTGCAAAATCTTCCTCTGCCTTATTCAATCTGTCTTTGTCATATTTATAATAGGCTTTTGTCATATATAATCTATATGCAAGCACTCCGACTGCAACAAGCAATCCCAATATAATAATATACACCAACATATGTAAAACCATCCTTTATTCCATATCTGTTTTCAATTTTGCAATTGTAAAGATAAAGAAATCCTGTAATACTGCTTCATTACCCGTAGGGTTTAATAAAATTTCATTTCCGCCGGAATCAAAAGCCCTGTCATAAGCTATGACTGACATTTCCAGCTTGTAGTTGGACAATTCGCTGTCCGTAATATCTTCTGTATCTACTTTTAAAAGCAGACTGTTTGTAATCAAGCCTTCACCGCCGCTTTCACCTGTCCCTTCACGTACTTCATCCTGCGTAAATACACGATGTTCACGGTAAATAAGCTGACCATCTGTATCTGTTGTGGCTAAAAGCGCACTGTATCCGCCTTCTGCCTCATCATCTTTTGCCCACAAACTGATTCTTTCATCATCAATTGGCACATACTCTTTGCCATCTTCCGTATTCACTCTCTTATACAGTCTGTAGGTGATTTGAAATTGTGTTTTATCACACCATTTTGTCAACTGTTTATTAACAACCTCTTCTCCATCCTCTAAATCGAATTCGATAACACTTCCAAAATCAATTATCGATGTACAAGGTATCTCATACTCATACATTGTTTCCATATAGGTGTTGATACCTAAACTAATCAAATCATCCGCTTTCATTGCAACAGCCAAATCAGTCTGAATATGTGCCGCAATCTTTTCACCGTAATAATCCGGTTTATCACCACTCATCGGATATGCCGGGTCATCTGTTCTAAGAAGTTCAATTACCACACTGTATTCATCATTATAACTGTCTAAAATAGCCGTTTCGAAGCCCAAACGAATCTGTGCTTCCCATTCCTTGTCGCTTGTTATACCATCCAAAGATTCTGTTTTTCCGGCATCTTTGTAATAGTAATATACGGACTGGGAACCATTCGCTGCCAGAATTTGTCCATTCATGGAAACACTCGTATTCTGTGGCAAGGTAATTCGGTTACCGTTTTTGTCCTGCAAATAAATTGCAAGTTCCAGATACTTACTGTTATTGGCACTGTCGATAACTTCATTTGAAGATGCCATTATCCAATACGGTGCTTCATCGTCCACTCCCTGTCCTTCCAGTTTCTGGGCTTTTATACCATATACGGCATTGATTATAATTTCTTCATTTCTCATCATCTGGCCGGATATTGAAGTACGGCTTCCTGTTCCTTCAAATCCAACTTTTAAGCCCGGAATAGATGTTACATTAATCACATCTGCCGGATAAATATCTTTTGAGTTATTATTTTGTGTTTCGTCTGCTACAACCGTTATATCATATAATGAATTATCGGTTACAGCCTGAGAACCATCCACAATAAGAAGATATCTTTCCACACCCACATTGGAGTATACTTTATTTCCGGTATCAAAAGACGTATAGTTTGCCTGCAATGTATCCGGATTGATTGCCTCTATTTCTGCCATAGTCCTGTTGACGTACTTGGTTGTACTATCGTACGGATTACGAACAAAATCTGAGAACGGAATTCCTTTCTTTGTTCCCGATTTAATCGGAAGCTGGTTCTCTTCTGTCGCTTCATAATAATATGAATATCCTGTTTCCACATCAATCAGTGTCAAACGCGTACCTGCCGCCAAAGCCTTCGGCTTCGTTCCTGAAATTGACACTTCTTCCAGTTTTATAACTTTATTGACAGCTTCATTTTCAAACTTATATCGACCTGAACCATATAAGAATTCAATGGCCATTGTATAAGTCGTATCATTAGCCATAATAACACTATGTTTGTCTGTTCCGTCACCGATTGTTGCCGTCTTCATTTCTTCGTATGAATACACTGCCCCTTCTTCCAGACGAATAAAACTTCTTACATCCAATCGCTCCAATACATAAACCGGCAGATACATGGTTTCTCTTACCGATTCGCCAAGACCCGTTGTCCAACTATAACTGATTTCGAGCAATGTGATGGATGTTCCGCTTTCAGCACTATATGTATCATAGTGATTGTATGAAACCGTATATCCACTGGCTGTCAAACTCGGTTTTGCACTCGATGTATCAATTGTAATTTCTCCATCATTTACAATAGCACGCTTTGCTTTGACAGATACCTTTGCCGAGGTGTTTCCGCACAAAGTTCCACCTGCATTTGTAAGCATTTGTACAAAACTGTTAACTACCTGCTGAGCAGTACCATTCTGGGCATCATATACAATCATCGGAATACCCACTAAGTCAGCAGTAACACCCTTTGCTGAAATAATCTCAGCATCGCTACTTCCGTTATAATAAGCTCTGTCATACAATTCCATCAGGGTTATTTTTTCCGCTGTCGGAGCTGTATAATACAAGTTCAAACGATATGCATCCAGTAAATCTTTGGTATTAACCGTTGCATCATCCACAGCTGCATATTTTGTTTGAATGCTTTCAATACTATCAAAAAGATATTCTGTTTCTTTCGGAGTACCGGTTGAGGCACTCACTTTGTTAATAATATCTTCTGCTTTTGAATCTTCCGTCACTGTACCGGATGGTTCAAAATAAATTACATGAAGTAAATTGCGGTAGTTATACGGATAGCTTTCGTCTGTAATTGACCAGTTTCCGTCGATTTCCGTACCGCCGTTCGTGCTTACATCCACACCACAATCTACAACAGGGCGTACCGCGAAGGTATCCGCATACTTAACCGTCGGTCTTAAAACAAAGACCCGCATACCGCTAAACTTTCTACCTACGATATTACCTACGCCTACCGCATATTTCTGAATATCTTTTTCTGACATTGTGGCGGGAAGTGTATCTACAATACTAAGTGGAGAACCCGATTCATATTTCAATAAGCCAACCTGGGAAGAATCTATAGTTCTCAAATTCTCTAAATTAAATCCTTTGGCCTCTTTATCATTCCATACCCCGATATAATTATTTTTCATAACAGGATTATAGATAAAGAAATCTTTTCCTCCTGTACCATTACTGATAATTCCTATCATTCCGCCGACACGTATATTGGCAAGTGTAGTAGAATGCCCAACAATATAGTTATCTTCTATTGTCACATCATTGAAATACTGTGTTGCTGAAGCCGGATTATATCCCGAACCGTTTACACGTCCGATTAAGCCACCCGCCCAGCTATATGTATAATCAATTCCTGATGTAACATATGCACCAATATTATTCTGACTGATAATGATATTTTTATAGTTATTGCTCCGGTCTCCACAGGCATAATCTGCACCGATAAGTCCGCCTGCAGCAAGACCTAACACATTACAATCCCTGATTGCAATATCCTTAAATGTTGTATTATAGCTTGCATCATTACTTGTACTTGTTGTACCAATCAGACCACCACTGCGGTTACCGGCCACATCCGTTCCATTGACATAAACATTGCTAAATTCTACTTCAATGACCTTACCGTCTGCATTTGCCAACGTGGAAACCACACCGACAGCTCCACCTGCACCACACTGCTGCTGATTGTCTTTACCCATATAATGGTCTGTAGTTTCAATAATACAATCTTCAATTTTTACATCAGAAACCGTAAGTTTTGAATTAAGTCCATCTGTTTTGGTCGCCTGACTGCCGTTGGCCCAATATGAATAAACTGTTCCTGCCGCTGTACCAAGCAAACCACCTACATTGGTTCCTCTGTAAGCCTCAGCACCTTTAACACCGATAATATGTAAATTCTCAATGTCCGCAGTTGCATCAGTTGCCGCTGTACTACCATCCCACAAAGCTTCCTCATGAGAATAATCAATAATACAGGTTCTTGTACGCATCTGTCCAACCAAACCGCCTACATCCGTACCACTTGACGTAAACACCGCCGCATTCGCATCTGTCGGTTCTACTGTATTGCGGACTGTACAATCGGAAATCTTTAAGGTTTCACCGAATGTAACACCAATAAGACCACCCACTGCATGATTTGCCAGAGTTGTATTACCGCCATCATCTACCCATCGGCCTAAGGTTACATCTTCTACCACATTTTTATCAAATGTAAATATACTGTTTGCGTCATTAGCTTCTTTGACACCTATCAAACCAACAAGTCCGCCAATACCATGTATATGGTCATATGTAAAGTTTGCAAGCGAGCTCAATGTACTGTCAGTTACTGTATTATTCGTAATATTTAAAGCATGTGCTTCTGTCAATACGGTAGTGTTCCAAGGCACAGGAATATATCTTCCGATAAGTCCACCGGCATCTGAACCAGCTGTTGTAGTCGCTATAATCGTCATATTGGTCAAATTATTATGATCCAAGTTTGTTGTAGAATTCACTAATTGACTAATAAATCCGATAAGTCCACCATTGTTGCCACTTGCGGAACGTACCACAAGACCATCCACCTGTGAATTTGTAATTTCAAGTAAACCACCATAATAATAGTCACTCTGTACGGAACTACTGATGTAGCCGATTAATCCGCCTGTGCCACCTGTATTTCCGGTGATTATTACAGGCACTGTCACATTGCCACTTCCATCTTTCGTACCTAAAATTTTACAATTATCAAATATATACGAAAACTTAATTTTATTCGTATATGTTTCTTTTTCGGTAGTCTCTATCATAATCTTTCCGACAAGTCCACCTGTTCCGTCATCACCTTTTACTTCTGCATTCTGAAGGGTAATGTTGGAGAATGTCCAGTTACCATAAATACCACCAGCAATTGAGCCGACTCTTCTGGCGATATTGTTGTTGGTATCTGTATTCACAAAATTTCCTTCTACCACAAGATTTGAAATTGTATTAATCTCATGTCCATCTACTGTATAATCATTGCAATACGCAAAATTATTCAAGTCATTGAAAAGACCTGTTGTTAAAATAGCTGTATCATAATCCACATTCATGCCGGCAATAATAGTACTGTTATTACCATTAAAGTTTGCATTAAACCTTGAATACCATACGTCTGTATAAACAGTCGGTGTCGTATCATACAATTCACCTAATCCGCGGAATGCATACTGATATTCTGTCATATCATAAGTTCCGCCTGCTAAAGAATAGGTTGTTGTATAATCCGTAACACCTGTCAATTTATTAAGTTTTGATACTTTGATTGTTTTTGTTTCTTTATTAACTACAACATCTACATCTTGACATAACAGGTCATAATTAACACTGCTTGCTTCACCATTTATTTCAAAATATTTGTAGAGGAGATACGGGAAATAATGAACCGCATCATAATTATTTGCTATCTGTCCATCTGGCGTGCCATCACTACCCATATCAGTATATGCAGCCTTACGACACACCGCATTTTCGTCGTATCCATTATAATTTGTGGCATTAATAAGACCATACGAAGACAAACCATCTGAATTCAGCGCAAGTGCAATCAATTCAAGTTGTGCATCATTTGAATCAGATAATACAATACTTGTAGTCTTTGCAGACGCCTCATCATCCACAGTGATTTTAATCTTGTCACTGCTTACCTTGGCATCAATGTAGCCTCCATTAACCACTTGGAAGGTTTTTGAAAGTTCCAACGAATCCGCTGCAAATCCGAAGTCCGCTGCCACTAACACTTTCTTTGTTGTATTTACCACGCCACCTACCATACCTTCATACAGAATGTAACCATCCTGTACTTTACCTGCAATCGCCGATACTTTAGCTGTGGTATTTGCAATATAATTATTACCACTCTTTATAAGCGGATTAAAGGATGTCAAATTATCCACATCCAGATTACGGATAATCAATCCACCTTTTTCTACCAGGCCTACATAACCACCAAGTAATGTATTTCCTGAATAAGCGCTGAGAGTTGTACTGACCTTAACATTATCAATGATATTATCGCCACCAACAACTTTAGCTGCAACACTACCTCCATATTGATTTATGTAAATCTCATCTTTGCTGGTATCATCACTGGCTGTCATAGTTGTAATATGTAAATCTTTTACAACTGCACCTTTTATGATATTGAACAACCCATAATTTGTCTTAATTCTTCCTTTATCGTGTCCCGGCAAAGTAATAGTATACTGATTTCCGTCTTTACCAACAATAACACCTGCAAAAGGATAAGAACTTGAACCAATACCATCAAAGTCATTTGAAATAACATAATCATTTACATCCGATATTGAATTTAAATCAATATCGGTTGTCACTACATAATACGCTTTTCTAAGCTGTTCCCTTGTTGGAAAACCATTATCCGGATTTCCCAAATCATAGGTCACCGGATTATGTGTATTATGTACCCCTAATTCATTCACTGTCCAGCCTGCCAGATATGTGTCGTTTCCAACAGACTTAGGTGACAAATACTGATATAACTGGAATATCTGCTTATGATTTTTAAGCACATATGGGTCTTCATATGTTCCGCAGCCTTCCAATAAATCACCACGTTTTGGATTTACCTGAATGGTAGTCTGTGAACACGTATCACACACATATGGAAGATAATTTGCTTCGGCTTCATCTAAAACAGTCTGTGACAGAGAAACCATATTATCATCATACATAAGACCATAGTGGATTTCTTTACCTAAAGTTACTGTACTATCTCCATCTTCTTTTATAGTATTGTCATCATTTCGTGTAATACCATCATATTCATCCTGCGTAAACAGATAAAGTCCCTGACCCGTATACAGATCCATATTAGTTGTATATTCGTATTTATCAATAAAGGATGCATATCGAAGTGGTGATTCTGTTGTAATAGGTGCATTGGTTGCATTCTCTGTTACCTTTACATAAGGAATCTGCATATCCGAAAAATAAATTTTAGTACTGGCATTATTTACATCTCCTACACGACCTATCAACGCTGATGCCGCATATTTATTCTGTCCTGCACCCTGTCCGTAAACAGTATCATCATAACCTGTCATTTTAATTCCGGTTAATTTCACTATAGAGCCATTATATACAACACTCATAAGCAACCCAACTTGCTGAGCATTGTCATAGCCTGTTATATGCAGACCATTTAATGTAATATTATTTAAGTACAAGTTAGTTGTCGAATTAGCCCCAACTACACCGGATGCTGCTCCTAAATTCGTTATAGAACCTTCAAAAGTTATATTATTTACTGTTGTTCCTCTTGGATTCCACAATAATCCCGCATGCATTGTATAATGCTGTTTTTGGTTATTGCTAGGCAAACGATTTGCTTCCAATTCAACCAATTTATCTGCATTATATATAATTTTTACATCATCAATTCCTTCGAGTGTGGCACCACCGCATAATGATGATGGATATATACTGTAACCGGACATATCCAGTTCATTATTAGAATCTCCCTTGAAATACTTTGTCGTACCTCTGCCTACATTACTTGTAGAATCATAATATTTCCAAAAAAACCTCTTTATTTCACTGGTTGAATACTGATTTACATGCCATACCATAACTTCTGCAGGTGAATCCAGTATATTATTTTCTATCATTCCTTCCGTATATTCCGTAGGACTTTGTTCAAATAAGTTGTAATAATATCTGGTATAACTATTATTACCCGTAGTCGACAATTGGTTGACATATCCCTCGGATGTCATATTTTTAAATCCTTCGCTCTTAATGGATACAATTCCGCCTTCGTCCTCACTATATGTCGTACATCCGACAATTTCATCAAAATTGCCCGTGCAATTTTCAACTACCACATCACCGGCTTTATCTCTGTCAATAACATATTCATCCAAAAGACATACTACAAATCTTCCGCTTGAAACAAGTAATCCCGAACCACTGATACCATTTGTGAATTTTCCTGATTCCAAGTCCACTTTATGGAAATAAACTTTTCCGGAAGTTCTACCAATAAGACCGCCAAACCGAGCTGTCGTTGTCGGTCCCAGTATAGCTGTTTCACTGCCTTTGACTGTAATACTCGTAAAATCAGCTTCTACATTATCCCAGTAATGTCCTAAAAGTCCGCCACTGCCAACCTCATTATTTGCACCTGTAGTACGTACTAAATCGCTGGCATTACTGCTTTGATAATCTAAAATCTGATTATCTACCACAATATTCTCTGCTGATAATTTTACAAGTGTATTCGCTTGAATATTACCGGTAATCATTTCCCCAATCAAACCACCTGAAATAGATGGATGATACGTATTTCCAACTTTATAACTACCTGCATACACAAACTTATTACCAACTGTTGTCGTACCATTTAAAGTAACCGTCGCATTTGCAGCAGTCTGAATTGAATTAAGTTCTGCTGCCAAACCACCTGTATATTGAAGTACTCTTATGTTCTCGATAGTAGCCTTCAATGTTAAATTATTCGTTGTTACTGTCGCACCATGAGCAGTATTTAATAATATCTTGCCTGCTATGGCTCCATAATAAAATTTGTTATTTTCGCTACGTGCGATCAAATGCACCTGTGAAGTCACGGTATCTAAGTTAATTCCACCATATACATATGGCGCAATACCTGCTGCGTGACGGGCATATCTCCAAGGCCTAGAAGTACCGTCTGCATTTACAGCTGTTTTTATTATCAAATTCTTAAAAGTTGCATTTTTTACAGACGGGAATAAACCAATGTTTGATTGGTTTGTGTCATGGCTATCCATTGTAATAGAAATATCTGCATTACTACCCGAAAAAGTACCTTTAAAAGCATAAGTATCCGCAACATTATCAGCCGCTTTATCATTTCTGCTCAAATCATAGACTCCCGTATTGGTTAAATCTATGCTGTTTGTAATTTCATAGTACGCACTTCGCAGCTGCGAAGCACCGGCAGGATTTGCCGTTACGCCAAAACAGTCCGCACCAAATGCGCCATCTGTATTTAATACAATAGCAAGACGCATCATATCCTCTTTACAAGTAATCTTGTAAGGGTCTGCTTCTGTACCGGTACCACTTACAGTACCTGTTACATTTGTTCCTACCGCATCATAAACGATAAGACCATTTACATTTTCTAAAACACCGCTGTAAGTTGCTATATTGTCATAAATATTGGCTACTGCGAGTCTGTTCGTTTCATAAGTTTCTCTTACCGTACTGTCTTCAAAATAGATAAGTGAAGACTCTACATCACCTGCAATGTAACCAAGATATGTTCCACTGCCCAAATCCGGTGCCTGCATATTGATTGTGCCGCACAAATTAAGCAAACTGCCTCTTTGCACACGTCCTACAATACCACCTGTACTCGCACTGATACTGCCGGTACTGAATTTCGTAGTAACTGTCGCATCTGTTATTCTTACCTGTGAGTTATAACCTGCCGGGTCAGCGCCCACGCTAACGCCCTCTAAACCACCAATCAAACCACCACGGACTGTACCTAAAATCTGTGATGCCTCAATATTACTGTTTTTAATTTCGATATTTCTACCACGGATTCTGGCAACAACGCCACCGGCCAAACCATTTGCATTTGCACCGATTTTTGTAGCACTATCCACCGTAACTGTATCAATCAACAAATTGCTGCCTACAATGTTACCGATAATGGCTGCTTTGTCGTAACCATCTATCGTAGATGCCTGTACCGTAATATTTTTAAAAGTGGCTTCATCCATTGTTGTTCTTGTGGTTGCAGCTGTATCATTCCAGAAACCGACAATACCACCTGTATATGTAGCCAAGTTATAGTTATTGTATGGAGTTGCCGAAACAGTTGTACCATTTAACGTAACATTTTCTACAGAAATCTTGACGGCATCCACGGTTTTACCAATCATTCCGCCTGCACCTTTATCTTTAACCGATGCTGCCAAACTGACTTTTGTTGCTACTGCCATAGCAGTACTTGTTACAAATGTAGCATTTTCAACAAGACCTACCACACCACCGTTGTCACCGTTTCCGTTAACTGTGGCGCTAAAGTTTACCGTATCCATTGTAAAAGTAACATTCTGTCCGATTTTACCTACAATACCACCTGCAGCAGTTCCTTTAGATGATACTGTACCTGACACAACACTCATTTTGTTCGTAATCTGAACAGGGCCTGTGCTGGTATCTTCCGAGTTAACCACACCAATTACACCACCGGCATACACACCATTTACAGCTGCCGAAATTTTTACAGAATAGTTTGTATCTGCACTGTTATCACCAAGTTCTAACACAATTGGTGTTGTCGTCTTATTTTCAACATACGCAAACAAACCACCGGCTACTGCTGTGGAATTACCGCCTACTGTTCCGCCTACTACAATATTTTTCAAATTGACATTCTGTGCCACATTGCCTTCCTGTGTCACAAGATATTGTGAAATAGACGCACTCGCATTACTTACACTAAAATTAAAACCTTCAAATGAAGCCCCTGTTGAAATATAATTACAAACCGGTTGGTTTATTGTACAAACCATACCGTTTACATATGTATTTAATGTTCCTTTAAACGGATAAGTTTCATTGCCGATACCAATATAGCCACTGCCATCCACATTGGCTTTTGAAAAATTCCATAATGCCTGATTGGTTTCATCCAAAATCTTTAAAAATGTAAATGTATAACCCTCCAGCGAGGTTGTCTGACTAAGTTTCTGAAGATTAATTAAATCCTGATACGTACTTAACGTAAATGTTGTACTAAGTCCCTGAAGCCCTGCGGCGGTGGTCGGAATAGCTGATGTGGGTGCCAGAATCTGAATCTGTTCACTTTTTTTAAGCTGTACCATTGCCAGAACATCTGCTAACGTATAATCTCCGCTCTTAATTCCCTCTACCGTAACAGCAGATAAATCCACACCATTTGCATCCACATAGATTAATGCCATAACTTCTGCCATTGTCAGATTATCGACAACCACACCTGCCATATTTGCTCCAAGGAATGCCAGCTGGCTTTCTAATGTTGCATCCGCCGGTACTGTATCTAAAATAGCCAATAAATCGTCAATCGAAACAGTTTTTGGGCTATTTACCGTCTGATTTGAAATGTTGCCTTCATCTTCTAAAGTTTCCTCTTCTACAGTTGTATCTTCGCCTTCTGTAGTTTCCTCTTCTACAGTTGTATCTTCGCCTTCTGTAGTTTCCTCTTCTACAGTTGTATCTTCGCCTTCTGTAGTT
>CAZMND010000015.1:0-10436 GCA_964567585.1 uncultured Lachnospiraceae bacterium | reverse complement strand
ATCTTCGCCTTCTGTAGTTTCCTCTTCTACAGTTGTATCTTCGCCTTCTGTAGTTTCCTCTTCTACAATTTCATCTTCCTGCGTCACATCATCGATATTTTCCGCTTCCGTGGCGCCAACAAAGAGCATATCAATTCCCATAGCCAAATAAGCCATATCGGAATTGACAACCAAAGCGCATACCAATATTAAAATGAGTATTCTCTTTAACTTTGCTCTCATCCTTTAATCTAATCCTTTCTACAAACCAATATAAAAACATACCGGTCGTATTTTAAATCTATTCTGATTCAGCAAGTGTAGCACTTACATAATCTTCAAATTCTTCTTTTGTCATACTATCCGCAAAAGCAGTTGCAAAATCAGCGGTTTTATAAAATGTAATCTTTACATTTGCATATGGTAAAACCTTAATTATCATTGTTTTTTTTTCGCCCTCTGTAGTTATCAGACCATTTTGGGCCGCCTCTAAATAATAGGAATCAAACTGGTTAATATCCAACATTTTATAATTCCATGTAACCTTCAATTCACCTTTTACCGCTCCGCTGCTACTAACATCATCACCGTTTGTCTGAATGTTATATTCCAAACCCGACATTTTTTTAACTGCACTTTTCCAGTCAGCAGTATAATCAGCAGTATCTTCTATCATGAAATTCGCTTTATCTATACCGACCTTAACATCTTTAGGTTGCGCAACAAGTACACCAAGTAAGCGCATTTTTTCAGCGGCGGTCGCCACATAATCAGGTGCCGTCGGATACGCCATAACGAGTACCTTGGCATCTGAACCGTCTTCTGCATTTGTAGTTCGGATAATATAACTGTGATATCTTGCACTACCACCTGCAATTTTTCTCCCTGTTAAATTAAATTCTTCTCCGTCCTTTAATTCTACCCGGATATCGTCGCCGTTTTCGTCTGTGTATTCCACACTGGCATCTTTTCCGTTCAATTTCAGAAATCGGATAGTATATTCTACATCCAAATATAATTCGTTATATAAAAGATGATTGTCATAATTACGGATATCCATATAAAATACGCTTCCGCCTTCAGGATTTACATAGCCCGGTGCTTTTAACAAATCGATTGTATCCAAAGCTATGGACGTATCACCTTCTACATTACTAATACAATTACTGTTAAAGTAAAGTCCCGATGCAACACTGACACCCTTATTATCACGCTTTGCGTAGTACTTTGCCAAAGTAGCACCTGAAATTCCCATAATCAGCGCCATTCCCAAAAGAGCCGCAATAAAAACAGGTCTTTTTCCAATATTCAGTTTTCCTATTTTTATTTCTCTCTTGCCGAATTTCACTGTTTCACTTCCTTATTGAGAATTGGTATCTTCTACCGGTTTCGGCTGTTTTGCATTCACAACCACATAATTCACATCAGTTTCTTTCAAACTTTTTTCAAAACTGGTTTCGTCCTTCCAGTTGACTTCAATTAAATAATAATTATAGTCATACTCATCTTCACTATAAACCAAATGCAGGTCGTCTCCGTTACTATCCTTCGAATACAACGTATACGAACCGCTATTTACTACATCTGTTACTTCGCTTGTGCCAAACACACTCTCATGCCTTTCATCCGAAGTATCCTCTCCAACCAAAGCACTTCCGACCTTAGTCCAGTAAACACCTGTTACTTCCGGCATCGTTACCGCATTATCCGGTAAATCTTCGCCATCAGCAAGTTCATGCACTTCCAGTTCGTATAGTTCGTAAATTACCTCCAGATTATTTGTTGTAACAAACTCCAATTCATAACTAAAGTCTGAAACCCTTGCAATATCAACCGTATCATCGATTATATCATCAGGTTTTTTATTACTGACACAAATAACCGTTTGCTTGGTTTCCGCCGGGTGAATATTACCGATTGTATACTGCAGGGAATCCGATGTTCCCGGATTTAACAAGTACAAAAAGTACGGAGTCATAACTTCCACGCCTTCCTTTGTGGCTGAAACATCATCCATACCGGTATACCACGCATAAGAAACCCCTATTGAAAAAAGCAACACAAAGCTTATTACGCCAATAAGTATGGCTTTTCTAAATTTTTCCACCTTACTCTTCATCTGTATTACCCTCTACTACAAACGTAAATCCAATAGACTGTATATAGTTGCCGATAACCGAATCGTGCAAATCATACTCTCTTTCATTCTGCGCCGAAATCTTCGTTTTGTCCGGCACATCATCATATTCATATGGCCAATACCAATATAAAACAATTTCTGTTTCTTCTCCTGATGCAATCGCACCGGTTATACCCTCTGTGGTTACAGTCGGAACTGCTTTGGTCTGTACAAGTGGTTCCGGTTCCTTCGGCTCATCCACCGGTTCTGAATCATCGATAGGTTCTGTATCATCGATAGTCTCCGGAACATTCACAGTATAAGTCTGGTTTTCACCATTTTCCTCATCTTCCCCATCTTCCATAGATATCATTATTATGATTGGTTCACTTATTTTTACAACATTTGAATCATTTTCATCCTGAATTTCAATTTCATCCTGAATTTCAATTTCATCCTGAACTTCAGTTTCATTTAAAGTTTCATTTTCGCTTTCAGTCTCAATCTCATCCCTCGTATAAAATAATGAAACCGCTTCCGTGTAAGGAATCAACTGTTCATAGCCTGCATCTGTTTTTGCGGCATAAAAACGAATATGTTCTTTTGCCAATTCAAGCGCATCTTCATCACCGCTTGTAATCAAATCACAGTTTGGGATAATTTTTATGTCATAGCTTGTATAGGTCGCAGAGCGTGAAGAGATAAAAATATGTACCTCTCCAAAAGCACCCGGGCCAAGCTTGTTTTCTTCAATATTAATAAGTTTACTGAGAGCCAAATCAATAGTTGCCCCATTGGCATCTATCTGGCTCATATCCATACGTTCACCGTTTTCCAGAACAATTTCGACTTTTAAATCGCCTTTATCATCCAATGTAAGATTCAACGCTTCCAAAATCGTTGGGTCCGTTCCCGCATACCATGCAAAGGTTGCAGTTACAAGCGCCAAGCTTACAATAATCAGCATACATATGGAAATCACAAGTTTTTCAAACTTACGAATTTTCATAGAAATTGGCTCCTTATTTTTCTTCCAAATCCTCTTTTTGTTGTTCTTCCTCCAGTTCCTCATCGTCATCATCTTTATGAAATAATGCTTCTGAAAACTGTACAAAATAAGACACAAGACATATTACAAGTGGCACAATGACCACACCAAAATATACATAATTATTCGACAATGTTGTCATCACTTTATTAATAACTTGTCCGTATGGCAATATTTTTGTAAATCTCCCTACTATCTGGTCCTCTGACACCGCATAAGCATCAGGTTCCTCGTAGGCATCCCCCTTTGTAACATACAGTGTTTCATCTGTATATGTATCTTTGCAGATATTATAGACACGATGTGTATTATACATACCAAAAATGGCCGGTTCTTCCGAAACAAAGGTGATAATATCCCCCACCTTGATTTCTGAGGTTTCGACTTCTTTTATAATAATATAACTGCCTCTTTCAATAGCCGGTTCCATACTGCCACTGACTACATGCAAAATTCGATATCCGAAAATCGCAGGTGCATTCCCTTTTATAAGACAAAAAATGCAAAAGCATGTAACCAAAATAACCGCAACAAAAATAACATCTTTGATATTGATTTTTTTTTGCTTCTTTTTCTGCATATTTTTCACTATTTCTTCTTCCTTTTAAAGCGGCTGCTAAAGTTCTTCTTGCCATAAGCCTGTTGAGTATGTTCTTCCTTGGTCGCTGCTTGGTTTGAATGCGTAGTTTCGAAATCATCCGCCGACTGTTCTAACATTCTTTGAGCCATTTGTTGCTCGGCCAGACGGTTTTTACGCTTGATTCTTTCCAGTCTGACAATTTCGTTTTTACGCTTCGCCTGAAGATTTGCCAGTTCACTCTGAACGATCTTGCGCAGGTTCGCATCCGGAATATCACAGTTACGGATAATTTCATCAAGCAACTGTCTGATATATTTAATATCCGTTTCCTTCTGCATCTTATCACGCCCTACATCAACTTTAGACGCTTCATCAACCTGGTTATGAAGCATAGCATAATTCCAGATAAAGGTGTCATAGATTTCTTTCTCAAACTGTCTTGAAATAACCGGTTCCTGCTTTACAAGTTCTACCCTGTAACCAACCTTGTCGTATGTATAAATAAAGTTCCAAAGTTTGTGACAGGCCTTATAATTTTTGTTTTTACCGATGGCATTTGTCTTAACAATCGGATGTCTTACCGCCGGATATCCGCGCATAATACGCACAAACTCTGTATTTACAAGACTGTTAACTGTTTTATATATCTTGGAAATTCTGGTAAAGATGTTCTCATTATCTTTTTCATTATCAAGATCCGTCTGTTTTTCTCTGATTTTTACCTGGAACTTATACTCCACCATCTCCGTATAGTTATCTACACGGGATTCCATTTCAAAAAACGTACCCAGCTCATCTTTACTGTTTTCAAAAATAACGTTATAACGTTTGTTTACAAACTGCTGCAATTCTGCAAGGAGCGTACAAACAAAACGGTTTTCATAGACATTGTAACTTTCTTCCTTGAAAATATTTAAGATTCGGTTCGGTACAACCGTTCCGTCTTCATCATATTTGTCAATCATATCACTGTGCTGAATCAGATGACGTACAGATTCGGAATTGATATTTCTCGCCATAGCGATATTTACAACTTCTCTCTGTTCTTCAATAAACTTTCTCGGATGCATTACTACTTCATAAAGCGAAGGCAGAGCCATTTCTACCTGATTAACCCATTCTTCATCAACAGATTTTATAAGTTTTACGTTCATAAACTTGCAGTAATTCATACCGGTTTCCAAAAGATTGTAAAAATACTTATAGAACTCATCATCGGAAAGTTCCGGATTTGCACCGCTTATCATCTTTTCATATGTAGTTTGTACAACATCTTTATTTTCCATACTGCTCATAGTCTTTCCTTTGCTGTATATCAGACAAATTTTTAGCTGTTTGCACCGCCGCTCATTTTCTTAAGTCTCATCAAATATGCTTTACTGATTTTGAAGTTTTCCTGTCCGAATGCATTGTCCAAATAAAGGATCAATCCGTCCAATTCATCACGGATAAAACCGATACCCAGTGATTCGAATTTTCTTAAAATCTTCTTAGCAAACATAAAGTCGATACCGTCAATTTCCGTTCCTCCACATGCAATATAGCACGGAACAAATTCCTTCATCTGTCTTAAAATACGGTTACCGAAGGTAATTCTAAAGTGCGAAATAAGATATTTGTCCAACTTATCAAGCTCTACAAGGCTTTCCTCTGAAAGAGGATATTTCTTTTTCGCTTCTTCATACATCTCAAACATATGTGTTGCACTCAGTCGCATAGGCTCCGTATCCGGTGCTTCAAACGGGTCGGCACGGTCATCAAGGTCAATCGGTACCGCACGGTCATATACCTTATCCGCAACGGCAAATGTTGAATCATCGTTGTTGATTGTACCAACGTACCAAACATTATTCGGAATCCACACCTTACCTTCCTTCATTAAATCAGGGTCATTAGCCGCCTGATTTGATACAACCGAGAAATATCTTTCTTCTTCTCTCGGAAGTTCCAGGATAGATAACATTTCTGCAAAGTAATACTCTACTCTGGCGATATTCATTTCGTCCAGAATTACAATTTTCATATCATCATAGTAATGTGCTTCATATAAAATTTTCAAAAACTCTGTTTCAGTATATTTTTTTGTAAAGTCATTGTAATATCCAAATAATTCTGTTCTGTCTCTCCATGAAGGCTGTACCGAACAAATCAAACTCGGATTACCTATAAACTGACCAAACGCATATGGCAGAGAGGTTTTACCTGTACCTGAAATACCCTGCAGGATAAGCATCTTTGCCGCGCCAAAGGTAGCAAACATCTGCTTAATAACTTCCAAGTCGTAATACAAATGAAGTCTTGATGCTGCAAAGTTTCTGAAGTTGATACACACCTCTTCCAACGTAATTTTCGTATTGTATTCAGGTTTTACATAAGTATCTGCCTTATAGTAAGCATCCACGCTGGAAAGACGAGGGAATCTTGGTTCACCCACTTCCACAGTTTCTACCTGTTCTTCATCGCCCATTGCCACAGCTGCATTTTCACCATCTGCTACTTCTGCTTCTTTTCCGTCTTCCGGTTCTTTTAACTCACTTTCCAAAAGATCCTTGTTGACTCCCATACCCATTTCAGAAATCTTCATTGCAAGAATTTTATCTTTCTCATAATTTGCCTTCATAATTTCTCTTTTTAAGGTAACAATTTCATCCTTCATTTTCTCATATTCAATAACCGGCACTTTAAATCGGAGTAATACTCTTACACCTCTTATAATCAGATAAATAATCAGTGCAAACAAAATGTAAATCAGAATGTGCATAATAATCGCAGCTACCCAACCCATCGGTGACATTTCCGACTTATATGTACTGAATAAGTCCATATAAAACTTTACATCCAGAATACCTATAATCGCATCTTTAATTGCGATAACGATATTCCATAAAAGTTCAAATATGGTTCTCATATAATTGTAAAAATAATAAAAAAATGCATTCATCGTATCTTTGCTCCTTAGCGCCGTTATTAATTCACTACGTCCGCAGACATAAACTGGAACCTTGCAATAATTTCATCCAATACAATTGAATTAGTACAATCCACATCCGTTCCTTCGATCCATACCTTCATAGTTACTTTTACATCCTGTCCTTCTGTAATAGTAAACAGAACCGGCGATTCATAACTGTTAGCTGAACCGGCAACAATAAAATGTCCATCCTTTGACTGCTTTAATGTGGTATATGTACCATACTGGTTTTTCACACCATCCTCTGCACGTTTTGTATCTTCATTTGTTGCATCTGCATTTGGCTCTAAAATAACCATTGTTCCATCTTCCAATTCAAAACTGATTCGCATTGAATTTGCCGCTGTATCACTTGTACCTCCGTTCGCATCCGGAGCTGCTGTAACATAAGTACCTTCTGTCTGACTTGTTCCGGCACGTCCTGCCAGATAAATATTATATAACTTACCTTCCGTTGCAATGATGCTTCCACCATTTTTCGGATTCGGACCTGCTTTCAAATAAAAGCTCTTTTCATATACATATCTTGAAGAAAGTTTCTGAGCATCTGTAACCTGTTTCACGCCTGTTACTGCGTTACCTGTATACAATGGCGAATAAAAACTGATTCCATCTTTTGTAGTAACCGGATTCAAGATTGCTTCATCCATTAAGTTCGCCCCTGATGCCTGACTTAAATCCAAAGTCTCATCATAAGTCCCCGGACCGTTTCCTGTGTCATCCGCAATCAGTAAACTGCCAGACGCACCGGCCATCAATGCCAGATTGCTCATTTTCGGTGTATTACTTTCAGAAAACCATGCAAAAGTCGCAGTTGACAAAAGCAATATTGTTACACAAATTATTATGATTCCTTTTCTGATATCTATTTTCTTTTTGTTTCTTTTCTTCATGTTGTTATCCCTCATCGCAATTCCCTCTCTAATAGCTAAAATTCATATACAACTCTACCCAGCCGCCAATAATATCATCTGTACATTCCGGATCTTCACCTTCATACCAGATAACAACTGTGTATTTATCATACTCATTATTTTTGATGCCTTGTCTCAGTCCGGTAGTAACCACCTTGTCTGAAGAAAACGGCGTTGTTTCCAATTTATTTATGTTATTTACTCTTTCAAACTCATCTAAATCAAGAAGTTCCTCTTCATTGATATCTGCTTCCAAAGGACTTACCTTCTGATATTGCTTTTGCGGGTTTTCCGCATATTCTTCAAACGGGAAATCATATATGGAGTATTGTACTTCCGCCTCACCATCTGTTCCCGGCAAAGCATATATTTGTTGCTTGTCGTTCTTAGCAACCATAACCCATATGGCTTTTTCCGCATTTTTTGATGCACCACGAATGTTCAGCGAATATCTGTAATCAATTGTATTACCCGTTTCATTCTTTACATAGAATGTATGCGCCACATAATTTGTGCCATTATGTTCTCCGTTAACCTCTAACACATTTGAACTGATATCAAAAATATTGATATTGTCCGCATTCACAACTGCTTTACCTCTTAAGGAAATCAGTTTTTCACTGAAATCCGTTGTGTCCGATATGTAAAAACCGTCATTTGCCATCGTCTTATCTATATTGATAACAAATTCTCCCGACTCGGTATAAAAAGCTGCCATAATAAACATTATCGTCAAGATTGCGACTATAATGCCGACGCCCTGCCACGCCGCCTTTACCCTAAACACACTTCTTGTAAGACCGATACCGCCCAAATACCAATGTTTGAACCTGTTAAGAAGGTCAAACCTGCTCAAAAATGATCTTTTGAGCATATCGGGATTTTTTGGCCTCTTACCCTTTTTCCCGAATAACATCTTTCCCATGTCTTCACCTTTATCCTAAAATAACTTTACACACTGTAAGAATATATCTACCAGCATCGGATCAAATTGCTTCCCCGACTCTTTCACAATAATCTGTGTTGCCTCTTCCTTTGTAGTCTGCTTACGCTTGTACGGTTTCCAAGCTGTAATACCATCATATGTATCTGCGATTGCACATATTCTGGCCCCTAGCGGGATATCTTCTCCTTTAAGTCCAAGTGGATAACCGCCTCCGTCAAAGCGCTCATGATGATACAGTGCTATCTGTAAAAGCTGTTCCATTACACTTTCCGGATACGGCTGTTCATATACACTGTCAACCGCCTTCGCCACATCAACCGTATGGTTTTTGATTATCTGAATTTCTTCCTCTGTCAGTTTTTCGACTTTGTTTAAAATACTTATCGGGATATAATGTCTCCCAATGTCGTGCATCATAAAAACATCACGGCTGTACTTTATAAACTCCTCTCCCATCTGACTTATAACCAATTCTTTTTTCTGATTATAGACAACACGAAACAGAATGTCTGCGTATCTGCCTACATTCTGCATATGGATTCTCGTTTCCCTCGGAATCGTACTATATAAGTTCTGTAATGTCGGAAAACATCCTTTTTTAGAACTACATACTAACGTTCTGTCCTTAACTAACATACTGTATATCATTCACCTTTTCTGCATAAAAGCACAGAATTACACACAATTATTATAGCACAACAAACATAATTATACAATAAAGTTTGTTATGTAAATTAATATCAGGCTTCCAATGTCTACAAATTTATGGGTTGCTTTTTCTACCCAGCCTTTGTATAATAAGATTTGTTGTCGGGGTGTGGCTCAGTTTGGCTAGAGCGCTACCTTAGGGAGGTAGAGGCCGCGTGTTCGAATCACGTCACTCCGATTAGAAAAAAGCTTGGAAATTCGGCATTTCCAAGCTTTTTATATTTTTACCTATATTGACTTTTCACTAAAAAAACAGCTCTTGTTCTAATTTTGTTCTAAAAAATTTCCAAAGCTACTTTAATTCCGAGAGTTTATCTTTAAGTTCCGGCAAATCATACTCGATAATTTCCCATACCAGTTTTAAATTTACACCTTCGTAATCATGTACAATTCGATTGCGTAAACCGTAAATCTGTTTCCACGCTATATGAGAATACTGTTCTCTATAGGAATCATCTAGCTTATTTGCAAGTTCTCCCATTTGACTCAAATTGAATACACAGGCTTCCACAACAAGTTCATTTTTCACGAACTCCTCATAAGTCATATTGGCACTATATTTCTGTATCTTTTCAACATAGCCTAACATCTTGCTGATTATCACATCATTCTTCATAAAGCAACACTCCTGTTTTTTTGATTTCAGCATCAATTTCTGAATTTTCTTCCACATGGCTGACATCGAACAAATCTACATCTTTATCCACCGTACTACGTACATCTTCCATTAGACCAACAAAACGTAAACCTCTCAAACTACTATCCACCAGCAAATCAATATCACTATGTGTACCAGCCTGCCCTTTTCCGTAAGAGCCAAATAATACCGCCCTTTTTACTCCGTGTAGTCTAAATACCGGTATAAGCATTGTTTTCAGTTGTTCTATGGTATATATTTCACCGGACATATGGCTCCTCCTTTCAAGCAAACTCTTTACTCATATATATTATAACCTATGCTTATTTGCTTATCTATATTTTTTTGATTTTTATTATAAAGTATTGCCCTACACATTACCTCTGCTCTAATTTTTTCTGAAATTTTGTTCATATTAGGCATAACCAAAGTCCAATTTCCGTTTGTTGTCAAGTTTACCTTTATATCAGCAAAAACATCTCTTCAGTTGAGAAATTTTGATTTTTCTAAATAAATCACGCTTAAAATATAACT
>CAZMND010000014.1:0-33492 GCA_964567585.1 uncultured Lachnospiraceae bacterium | reverse complement strand
GTTCCCGGACTTTCGTCACAGCCTGCAAATATGCTACCCATCATACATACATTAGCGCCGGCTGCAATTGCCTTAGTAATATCACCGGAGAATTTGATACCGCCATCTGCGATAATCGGAACACCGTACTTCTTAGCAGCAGAATAGGCATCCATAATAGCAGAAATCTGTGGAACACCGATACCTGCAACTACACGTGTTGTACAGATAGAACCAGGTCCGATACCAACTTTAACCGCATCAGCACCGGCTTCAATCAAATCTCTTGTAGCCTGTCCTGTCGCAACGTTACCTGCAATTACCTGTAAATCAGGATATGCTTCTTTAATCATACGAACACAGTTTAATACGTTCTGCGAATGACCATGGGCACTATCCAGTACGATAACGTCCACTTTAGCCTCTACCAATGCTTTTGTTCTTTCCAATACATTTGCTGTAATACCTACTGCCGCTCCGCAAAGAAGTCTTCCCATTTCGTCTTTTGCCGCAAGTGGATATTTGATTGCTTTTTCAATATCTTTGATTGTAATAAGTCCTTTCAAATTAAAGTCATCATCTACAATCGGAAGTTTTTCTTTTCTGGCAGCACCAAGAATTTTCTTAGCTTCATCCAATGTAATGCCTTCTTTAGCTGTAATAAGACCTTCAGAAGTCATACTTTCTTTAATCTTCTTTGTAAAATCTGTTTCAAATTTCAAATCACGGTTTGTAATAATACCAACCAGTTTTTTACCTTCTGTAATCGGGACGCCGGAAATACGGAATTTGCCCATAAGTTCATCAGCATCCTTTAAGGTATGCTCAGGAGTCAAAGAAAACGGATTAGTAATAACACCATTTTCCGATCTCTTAACTTTATCTACTTCTTCTGCCTGTGCTTCAATAGACATGTTTTTGTGAATAATACCGATACCACCCTGTCTTGCCATAGCAATTGCCATACGGTGTTCGGTTACGGTATCCATACCTGCACTCATAATTGGAATATTAAGTTTAATTTTCTTGGTTAAATTTGTAGACAAATCAACCTGATTTGGAATCACTTGTGAATACTGTGGCACCAATAACACATCATCAAATGTAATGCCTTCACCTATAATCTGACCCATTTTAATCTCCTCCTATGTTGTATATTATTTTTTTGTAAACACTTTTCTTGGTGAAACCATATAAATGGCTTCTATCATTCTATCTGACGGTTCTAAAACAATTTTCTTCTGACCATCATAAACAAGAACATATCTCTTATCTGCATTCTGGCTGTAACCGCTGCTAAAGTCCTTTGTATCTAAAGAACGGTTATCATACGCCTTCAATACCTCATGACCTAAAGGTGCAAAACACTCCATTCTTTCCAAATCAAAGCTCGCAACTCTCTTTCTTGTTCTTTTCGCCACAATCTTGTCTATTGAAAGACTTTTGTCCACATAAAGGTATTCATATTCCACACCCGTTAAATAATGTACAAAATAAATTCCAAGTCCTGCAAACAGTGCAATTGAATAAAATAAGCCTGCGCCCATAATTCCCAATATTACACTTCCTGCACAAACCGCACCTAAAACCACATATAAAATAGTTGGTACGATCGAATTTTTTCTGGCTACCATTTCTTCAATATAAGTATCTCCCATAGCTTTTGTCCTTTCAGATATTGTTCCTATCATATCTCATAAAAAAAAATATATCAAGTCTAAATTGAAAGAATTTCTCCTTCGAAAACAAATTCTCCCGGTCCCGTCATATATATCTCATTTGTCTCTCTGTCCCATTCTACAAGGATTTCACCGCCGAGAACCTTTACAAGTACTTTATTCCCTGTTTTATCATTTAATATACAAGCAACCGCGGTTGCACAGCATCCCGTACCACACGCAAGTGTTTCTCCTGTGCCTCTTTCCCAGACACGCATTTCTACCGTTTCTTCATCCACAACCTTAACAAACTCCGCGTTTGCCCTGTTGGGAAACATTGGATGATTTTCAAACTTTGGTCCGATATTTTCCAAATCCATTCCTTTTACTTCATCCACAAAAATGACAACATGCGGATTTCCCATAGATACACAAGTACCTTCCCAGATTTTACCATCGGCTTCAATCGGTTTTGCAATAATTGTTTCCGAATCATAAATTGCCGGAATCTTCGGCGTGCTAAGCTCCGGCGTTCCCATACCAACTTTGATAAGCTTCGCCTTACCATTTTCTTCTATAATTGTAATGCTTTTAATATTGCCAAAACTTTCGATTGTAAATTCCTTCTGCGAGGTCATTTTTTTGTCATATACATATTTTGCAACACAACGTATTCCGTTACCACACATCTCCGAGCGACTGCCGTCTGCATTGTACATTTCCATCTCAAAATCTGCAATATCCGATGGGTTAATAAAAATAACCCCATCACTTCCTATTCCAAAATGACGTTCGCTCAATTTGCGAACCAAATCCGGCTTTTTATCCGCATCTACTTTTTCTTCAAATCCGTTTATGTAAACATAGTCGTTTCCACAACCTTGCATTTTTGCAAATTTCATTTTTATCTCCATCCTAAATATTTTTCAGTCATATTTTCATTTGCTCCGTCATAAAATTCAATAAATAATATAATTGACGGAGCAATCTATGAGTTCAAAAACTAAAATTGTCGTTTTACGTTTAAAAGAAGTAATTTATACAGGTATTTTTGTACTGCTTGGAATCATTGTGGTTGTCCTTTTGGTTACTGCCTTTTTTCCAAACAACAAAAATAATGCCGAATCCACTAACGTTCTTTCTGAAAATACCCTTTCAGACGATGCAATAGTCTATGCACCGGGAACTTACTCAACCTCTTTAATTTTAAACGATATGGCTGCAAACATCGAAGTCATCGTAGACGAAAACTATATAAGTTCCGTCAGATTTGTGGAACTGAATGAAGCCATTAAAACCAAGTATCCGTTACTTGAGCCGGCACTTACCGACATTGCGGACCAGCTGATTGAAACACAATCTTTGGAAAACATTGTTTATTCCGATGATATGCGTTATACAGCCACTCTCCTAATCAGTGCCATTGAATCTGCTTTAGAAGAGGCTACAACTGCTGCGCTTCCTTAATCCAAACAGAACTGCTTGCATCGGACGGCATTTTTAAGTCGCCTCGCGGCGATACCGATATATCAAACACCTTCGGTCCGTCCGGCAAACAGGAACGTTTAAATTGCTGGGTAAAAAATCTTCTAAAAAATGTCTGTAGCCATTTTTTAATGGTTTCTTCCTCATATTCATCCCCGAAGCAATATTTTTCCAGTCTGTAAATTTTGGACGGTCCAAATCCATAACGAAGTACATAATATAACACAAAATCATGCAATTCATAAGGTCCTACCAAATCTTCTGTTTTTTGAGAAATTTTTCCATCTACAGGTGGTAATAACTCAGGACTTACCGGAGTATCAAGTACATCATACAAAACAGTACTTAATTCTTCCTGATTACAGGTATCTGCATAATATCTTACCAAATGGCGCAGCAGAGTCTTTGGAATATCTGCATTCACACCATACATAGACATATGATCGCCGTTATATGTCGCCCAGCCCAGCACCAGCTCTGATAAATCTCCGGTTCCGATTACCAGCCCATTCACATCATTGGCAATATCCATTAAAACCTGTGTTCTTTCTCTTGCCTGTGCATTTTCATAGGTCACATTATGATTCTCTATATCGTGCGCAATATCTCTAAGATGCACACTCACCGCCTCTTTGATATCTACTTCCACAAGCTCGCATCCCAATGCTCTTGTCATTGAGCAGGCATTGTCATAGGTTCTGCCCGTTGTTCCAAAACAAGGCATTGTAACTGCTTTAATATTGCTTCTTTCCAGTTCCAGCAAATCAAACGCTTTTGCCGCTACAAGAAGCGCAAGTGTAGAATCGAGGCCCCCTGAGATACCGAGAACTGCCGCCTTGGCACCCATATGTGCCATACGCTGGGCAAGTCCTCTTGCCTGGATTTCCAATATTTCTTCAAATTGTTCTTCTTTGTTTCCTGTATCTCCCGAAATAAAAGGTGATTTTTTCACGTTTCTTGTCAGCACTGTTACATCTTCTTCTACCGAGAAATTCACAAAAATATAGTCATTATTTTCTGTGTATTCATACGTATTTTTTCTCATACGCTCTGCCATCAGTTTTTGGACATCTATTTCCGAATACACATTATCATACGAAAATCTATCATTTGCCGCAAGAAGCTCACCTGCTTCAAACAGCATACTACAACCTGACATTACAATATCCTGAGTAGATTCACCTAAGCCTGCACCGGCCATAATATATCCGCATATGAGTCTGTCACTTGTCGCCGTTAAGGCAGTTTCAAGTCTCTGTCTTTTTGAAACTCCCGCAGATACTGCAGACAAATTCACAATTACCGTAGCGCCTGCCAACGCATGATATGTTGACGGTGAAATTACATTATCTGCATCGCTTCCGATTTCACATCCCACAGTTAATTCTTCCAAAATATCACATTGTAATAAAATATGGGTTCCAAAAGGAATTTCTTCGATTTCACCGTCTTTTTCAAAACAAACGGTTTCTGCCACTTGATTTCCTTTGGCAAAATATCTGCCCTCTGAAAACTCTCCGAAATTATTCATATATGTTTTCGGTATAATCGCTAAAAGCTGACCATCACAAATCGCCGCTGCCACGTTGTACAACTTATGATCCTTCTCCATTGGGAGTCCCACAAACACAAGCATATCTAAGCCTTCGCTATGGTCAATAATCTGACATAATGCCTTTCTTGCCGCCTTAAGAAGTGGTCTGTGTAAAAACAAATCACCGCAGGTATATCCCGTGATACACAGTTCCGGGAAAACCACTACTTTTGCTTTTTCCTTTGCTGCTTCATCCATTTTCTCACAAATTTTTGCTGTATTATATTCCACATCCGCCACCTTGACCTGCGGACTCATAGCTGCTACTTTCACAAAGCCGTGTTTCATAACATCCTCCATTTTTGAAATTATAACATCGCTTTTAACTCATCCACTGAGAACACATAATTGGTATTACAAAAATGACAATTTACTTCGATTGGTTTATTGTCATCAATCATTTCTTTAATATCTTTCTTACCGATACTGATAATGGCCTTCGTAACCTTTTCCTTACTGCAGTTACACTGATAGCCGATATCCGTCGTATCGGAAATTGCATAATCCATTCCGTCAAAAATTTTGGCAACAATTTCTTCCACGGAAAGCCCCTCTTCAAACATAGCTGTGACAGAAGTAATTTTGCCCAGATTTTCTTCCAGTTTTGATACCACCTCATCTGTTGCAAAAGGCATAAGCTGTACAATAAACCCGCCGGCATGTTTTACCGTATAATCCCTATCAATCAATACACCAACCCCTACCGAAGAAGGTATCTGCTCAGACGTTGCAAAATAATAAGTCAAATCATCACCGATTTCCCCGGTCTGCAAAACAGTCTGACCCACATATGGTTCCTTAAGTCCCATATCCTTAATAACGTTCATAACACCGATACCCATACCGGTTCCTACGTCCAGCTTACCATTTGCTTTAAGCGGCAATTCCACATCCGCATGAATTGGATACCCTTTCACCGTACCGTCCGGAGTTGCCGTAACCGTCAGACCGCCAATAGGTCCGCTGCTTTTTATCTGAATGGTCAATAAATCCTTTTCACCTTTCAGCATACTTCCCATCATAGCACCGGCCGTGAGTAAACGTCCCAGCGCTGCCGTAACAACAGGTGTTGTATTATGAATTTTTCTTGCTTCTTCTACTAATTCTTTGGAACTGCAAACAAACAGTCGCACCATTGCATCTGCTGCCGTAGCTCTTACCATATAATCTGACATATCAGTACCTTTATTCCTTTTTACTGTTCACTTATTATTTTCTTCAAAACTTCCTTTGCCACTACATAAATTCGTTCGCTTTGCCCGGTCACATCTTTATCCGTATCGGCATCCTTCATAACAATAGGTTGCATTCCCGCCTTTTCTATCAATTCTTTGATTTTCTCTGCGGTATATCCTTTTTGGAAATGGGTCTCCGTAAATTTTCGGAACAAATCATTTTCTTCTTTTACAAAAATCGTAATATCATATTCGTTTATAAGCGATTCTTCGTCATAATAATTTTCCCAAATAAAACTACAATTATCCCTGTTCTCGGCAATCGTTGTATCACCGATAACTTCCCGATATTTATAGTCGGTATTAAAATCAAAAATGAAAATTCCGCCGGGATACAAATAATTATTTACAAGTTTAAATACATCCAGTAATTCTTCTTCTTCCAAAATATAGTTGACAGAATCACAGACACTGACCACAGTGCCAACCGTGCTATATAGTTCCAATTCCCTCATATCCTGAAGCAGATATAAAATCTCACTGCCGCTTAAACTCTTTTTTTCCATTGCAACGGCGAGCATAGAATCCGAATTGTCTACACCCACCATATCGTACCCTTTTGCATAGAGCATTTCTGTGAGAGTTCCCGTTCCGCAGCCCAAATCTACCACCAGATTTTTTTCTGACTCCAAAACATCTCCCGCATTACGCAAAGGCTTGGAAACACCATACTCTTTGATTAAAAAATCTATTCTTTCACACCACATATCATAGGGTGTTTCATCCATAAATTCATCATATACATAAGCAAAATCCTGATAAGAATCCATCAGTGCACCTCATCTTTTCACACACATTAATCTCCCAGCTTCATTGCAATAAATACGCCCACACAAAGCGCTACAATACCGGTTGAAACATTTAATACCGTAAGGGCCGGAATGGAAGCCATCGCAATAATAGCAATCGGTGAGGCTACAATCAAACCGATAATCGCCCAGTATGCGTACAGTGGGAATTTGTTGAAAACAAATTCAATCACTTTTGCAATTGCCAGAATACCTACTATTACACCAATTCCAAAAGGCATTAATATGCCGATTCCCGTAAGAATTCCATTCATATCAAAAGCCGTTAATGCACGAAGAAAATCATTGATGGCTGACACGATAGGATTGTAATATCCCATAAGCAACAGTACCATAGAGCCGCTAACACCCGGTACAACCATTGTTGCCGCTGCAATTACACCTACCGCAAACAATTTAATCACATTGATAAGTGTAAAGGACAAATCAATCGCATTGCCTTCTTTTTCACCAAGAAATGCCATAGCAACCACAAGGGCAAAAAAAGCTATAAATGCCAGAATATGACCAAATCTTATGGATTTTCCTTTTACATTTTTCCAAATTGCCGGCAAACCACCTACGATCAGTCCTATAAACAGAAGATTCGTCTGAACCGGAAAGTTTTCAAACAAAGCCTCGATTCCAAGCGAACCGCCGATTACCGCAATACCCATACCGATTGCAATCGGAAGCAAAAACAAAACACTTTTTTTGAATTCTTTAAAAATATGAGTAATACAATGAATCAACTTATCATAAATACCCATGGCAACCATCATAGTTCCACCACTTACACCCGGAATAATATTAGCTATACCTATTACCATACCTTTTAAAATATCTTTTACTGTCTTCATTTCACTTCTCCCATGCTATGCCTTTTTCTTTTCCAAATACTTTGTCAAACATCCAATCAACTTTTGCATCTGTTCATCTGTCCCGATGGAAATACGCAAATAATTGTCAATGCGCGGTTTATTAAAATAACGCACATATATCTTTTCTTTCTTCAACATTTCGAATAATTCCTTTGCCGGCACATCCTTGTGTGTGGCAAAAATGAAATTCGTCTTGGAATCCGGGAACGAAAAGCCAAGTTCCTTTAACTGCCCCTTCGTCCTCTCTCTTGTGTTAATAACCTTCGAAACGGTTTCTTTAAAGTATTTATCATCCTTTATTGAAGCCACACCCAGTTCTAAAGACGGTAAGTTCATCGTATAGGAATTAAAGGAAAATTTCGCATCCAGCATATATTGAATCAGTTTCTTATTGCCGATAGCAAAGCCAATACGCATCCCCGCCATTGCTCTGGATTTCGAAAAGGTCTGAACTACCAGAAGATTGTCGTATTTATTCACCAGCGGTACACAACTCTCTGCCCCGAAATCCACATATGCCTCATCCACGATTACAATCGAATCCTTGCTGGCTTTCAGAATTTTCTCAATCTCTTCTCTCTTTGTCATAAGCCCGGTAGGCGCATTAGGATTGGCAATTACAATACCGCCATTATCCCTGTCATAATCTTCCACGTTGATTTCAAACTTGTCATTGAGCGGAATTCTCTCATAAGGAATTCTATATAATTCTGCCCAAACATCATAAAAAGAATATGTAATATCCGGGAATAAAATCGGCTTTTTGCTGTTAAAAAATGTCAAAAAGGCCATAGCAAGCACATCATCTGAGCCAACGCCCACAAACACCTGATTCTTTTTTACATCGTAATAATCTGCAAGCGTTTCTACAAGTTCCGCCGCCTGTGGGTCCGGATAAAGACGAAGCTTTTTATTATCTATTTTGCGAAGTGCCCTTTTCACCTTTTGGGACGGCGGATAAGGACATTCATTTGTATTTAACTTAATAATGCCTCTGCTCTTTGGCTGTTCTCCCGGAACATAAGGCTCTACTTTTCGTACATACTTTTCCCAGTTCATAATCTTTCCCTTTCAAAAAAACTCATAATCCGATTATAGTATGAAAATCGCCTTTTAGCAAGAATTCTTGCACCGTATTATGTAGTGCTTTTTCATATATTTTATTGTTTTTTTACTAAAAATACGATTAAAAATCCGACCATACCTATACACAATAAAACTCCCGCTCCCACAACAGCTCTGGACACTTGTGCAAAACTCCCATCTCCGTTTATATTTTCTTCGTTTAATGTAATATTTTTTACAAGATTTTCCTCGGATTGCCCACCTACACTATAGGCATTTTCATTCTGCTTTGAAACAACATTTAAAGTCATTGGAACCGCATTTTTTTCTGCATTGGTTTTTAATATAGACGAATACATCCCCGGTATATCCTCTAACGCCACTCTTTTATCTGAATTTTCAAGTTTTTGCTTTAAAAGTTCACGCTCCATATCGGCATCTGTATTTTCTGCCTTACTTTGCTCCGTATCACTCTTTTTATCTGCAGTTTTTCCGGAAGTATCCGTGTTATCCGTTTTATTCATCACTCCGCTACTTTGGCCTCCGTTTTGGCCACTTTGAGTGTTTTTGCCGTTCTGCGTAGTCTGACCGGCAGATGAGGAACCCGTATTATTCTCCGGCTTCACCTCAGGCTTTTTCTCAAAACACGTAACTGTCAAAGTTTTTGAACTTGTGTTTCCCACTTTGTCTTTTACGAAGACCGTGTATGTTCCATTGGCCGTAATTCGAAATTTTGCTGAATTTCCATAGGTTTTTCCTCCGTCAAAGCTATAGGCATTATTAGAAAGACCACTCAAAGAATCCGTGGCTTCTACCACAATATTCGCTTCTTCGTACTCCGGATATTCCTTATCAACATAACATCTGTTAATTTTTGGTGCCTCTTTATCGATATTCGTCACCTGTATGGAGGCGGTAGCCTGTTGTCCATTATTTCCCGTTACCGTAACAGAATACGTCCCATTGCTACTGACCGTACAACTGCTTCCACCAGCCACTCCGCCCGAAAAGCTATATTGATACGGTGCCAGTGATTTTCCCGCTGTTGGTTCTGTCACAATTGCATTTAGCACTACATTATCCTTTGTCCAAGCATTTGATGTATTTTCCAAAACAACCTTTGTCAGAACTGTACCTTCATTCATTCCACAAACCAATACATTGGCCAACCTTCTATGCACAGCCGAAGCAGATTTTGTAACATTTTGCACAATGTTCCCACAGGTATAGCAGTAGGCAATACGCCGAAACTCTCTTTCGAACGTAATATAGTCACATGCGTAACTTTCTACCACAACTCTTGCTGCAGCAATACGTCCACAGGTTGTACAATTAAACTCTTCGTTATGGGTCGTCACTTTCACCCCATCTTCACAATCCAACCAACCGTTCGAATAGCAACTGCTATCGTGTAAATGACAAATAGATGTCTCTTCTGCTCTTACCATTAACGGTTTTCCCATTAAAATTGTCAATGCCACAAGACACACAATTGCTTTTTTGATACTTTCTAATCTTATATATTTTTCTTGAATAAACATTTCATTACCTCCTAAAAATCATTCCTTTTTGGAATATAGAATCAATAAAAAACGCGCAGTCCTCCCTACGCGTTTTCACATCATTTATTCATTTTTATCAGGTAGTGAATGCATTGTAACACCAAACATCATTTCGTGTCTATTGTGTAATTTCACCAAGTTTTACCCTGCAATTTTCTACACCCTCATTCGGATATTTTCCACCGTAGTGAATATTGAGTATTGGTTTCGTATACTCTCCTGCCATAGTAAACCAATGCAATGCATCCGTATATTCCGCATTTTCATAAAAATAACAGCCAATTTCATAGCATTGTTCCGAACACAGTCCGATCTCACTAAGCAGTGCATATTTTACAAACTTTGCGTCCTTTTTTAGTAAGCGGTATGCCTTGGCAAGCACACAAACCGCCTCTAACTTCTCATCCTCCGAACGCCCATCATCTGTAACACTTTGTTCAAAGAACGGAATTGCTCTTTCAAAATCCGTTTCGTCTCCCGATACAAACAACTCTTTTGCATAGATGTTATGTAAACGTGCTGACACCGGTATATTCTGTGAAACCATTCTTTCAAAAGCTGCCAAATCCCTCTTGGTATGGCTATCATCCGGCATATGTGTAATGACAATATCACTGTCAAATACCACAGGAAGTGTTCTCACTGTTTCATGAATCGGCTCAATCCAAGTAAACGTCCTCAGCCTTTTAAAAAGCTTCGGCCTTAGCTCGCAGTCATAATTATAGATGGTTCCGTTTTGAAATTGATTTCCATAATACATCTGGACAATTTCAATTTCCTCATCCAAAACCTGTTTCAAAATTGCAAACTGCTGCCGGTTCACATCATCTAAAACTTCGTCCGCATCTGCCGAAAAAATGTAGTCACAGGTAGCTTTTTCAAATGAAAAATTACGTGCTGCCGAAAAATCATTAATCCATTCAAAATTATAAATTTTGTCCGTAAAACGGGCAGCAATTTCCTTTGTCCTGTCTGTAGAACCTGTATCTACCACAATAATTTCGTCCATCAAAGGCGCATAAGAGGACAAACATCTTTCCAGATTTTTTTCTTCGTTTTTCACAATCATACATAAGCTAATTGTAATCATAGACAATCTCCACTTACCGCAAACAACATACTACTATAAAACCTTAGACAAAAACTCCTGAAGTCTTGGAGACTGTGGATTTGTAAAGAATTCATTCGGTGTATTTTCTTCCATAATGATTCCTTCGTCCATAAATACCACTTTTGTTCCAACTTCTCTTGCAAAGCCCATTTCATGGGTAACAACCACCATCGTCATTCCACTGTCGGCAAGTTCCTTCATAACATCCAGAACTTCGCCGACCATTTCCGGGTCAAGTGCCGATGTAGGCTCATCAAAAAGCATTACCTTCGGATTCATTGCAAGACTTCTGACAATGGCAATTCTCTGCTTCTGACCACCGGATAACTGGCTCGGATACGCATCTGCCTTATCTACCAGATTTACTCTTTCCAAAAGCTTCAAGGCATTTTCCTTTGCTTCTTCCTTTGTCATCAATTTATGTTTTATCGGAGCCAGCGTAATGTTATCCATAATCGTGTAATTATTAAATAAATTAAAGTTCTGGAAAACCATACCCATATGCTCACGGATTTTATTGATATTTACCTTCGGATCGGTAATCAGCTGTCCGTCAAACCAGATTTCACCGCTTGTAGGTTCTTCCAGCAGATTGAGACAGCGAAGAAATGTACTTTTCCCAGAGCCCGAAGGGCCTACAACAACAATTTTCTCGCCCTGTTTAATATGATAATTAACGCCCTTTAATACTTCTACATTTTCGAAGTTTTTGTGCAAATCCTTAACGATTATCACTCTTACGCAACCTCCTTTCCAGTTTCTCAAGTAAAATTGTAATGATTTTAATTGTAACAAAATAGATAACTGCCGAACCGATTAACGGCATAAATGCTTCGTAGGTTCTTGATGAAATCTGATTTGCCACACGTGTCAAATCGCTAAGACTTACATAACCTACAATAGCTGTTTCTTTTAAAAGCACGATAAACTCATTTCCAAGCGGTGGTAATACATTTTTAATCGCCTGAGGTATAATTATGTAAACCATCGTCTGTGCATTGGTAAGTCCCAACGCACGGCCCGCTTCCATCTGACCTTTATCTACTGCCAAAATACCGGCACGTATAATTTCCGCCACATAAGCACCACTGTTGATACCAAAAGAAAGACTGGCAACTAAAATCCCGTTATTGGTTGTTGCCATAATAACAAACCACATAATCAAAAGCTGCAGCACCGACGGCGTACCTCGGATAACGTCAATGTATATATCTGCAATGCGCGCAAAAAATGTCTTTTTACCTCTGCGCGTTCTGGATAATTTCATCAATGCCACAATCGTACCGATAATAATACCGATAATCGCTGCAAAAAAAGCTACCTGAAGTGTAACTCCAAAGCCTTCTAAATACAATTTCCAACGGTCCTGTGTAATAAACGCAGCCACTGCTTTATCTTTTACATCCAAAAGCCATTCCAATACTTCAGTTTTCACGGACAAAAACCATTCCGCCATAAGTTACCTCCCATAGAGTCCATTTTCCATATACTTATCTAAAAACATAAAATAAGGATAGCAAGAAACTTACTATCCTTACCTGTTCTATTATCAGACTTTAATCAAAACTTGTCAATTAGTTTTCAATATACTCTTCAACAAGTGCAGTATATGTTCCGTCTTCTTTTAATTCTTTCAACGCTTTGTTGATTTTTGTTGCTAATGCTGCGTCACCCCTTGGAATTGCAATCGCATACTGTTCTACAGCAAAATCAAACTGATCACCAGGAAGAGCAACAATACCGTCATATTCTGCTTCGAATACAAGTGCAGGATTTTTATCAATAATAACACAGTCCACACGGCCGTTTAATAAATCGTTTACTGCATCTACCCCTTTATTGTACTGAGCAGCTGTTGCACCTTCGATTTCTTCTACAGCGTAATCACCTGTTGTACCAAGCTGAACACCGATTTTTTTACCTTCTAAATCTTCTGCGCACTCAATATCTGAACCTTCCGGTACGATAACATACTGGATTGCATCATAGTATGGGTCTGAAAAACTAACAGACTGTAATCTTTCTTCATCAATTGTCATACCTGCAATTGCCACATCGATTTTGGTTCCGATTGCGCCAATTAAGGAAGCAAATTCCATATTTTCGATAACTACTTCATATCCCATTTTCTCTCCGATTGCTTTGATTAACGCGATATCAAAACCATCAGGCTGTCCGTCGTCACCAACATATTCAAATGGTGGGAATTCTGCGTTTGTACCTACTCTGAGTACACCTTCACTACTTCCGCTACCACAGCCTACTAATACGCTTGCCATAAGCATAACTACCAATAAACCTGAAACTATTTTTTTCATTCTGTCCTCTCCTTTAATTTTAAAACTCATACTTTAGTCCTAAACACTATCAATTTATCATATATTCCTTGTATATTCAAGTGTTTTAGGCAATTAAATACAAGGTTGCCACTGAAATCATAATCTGAATAATGGCAAATCTTACAACTGTCTGTGAACCGGACCAGCCCATATTTTTTCTGGTATGGTCATGAAGCGGAGTTCTTGTATTTTTCAATATTTTAATCTTCAGGAAACGAAGCAAGGCAACCTTTACAAGTCCCAGGCCTCCGTCCAAAATCAGTACAATCGCTACCGGAATGTATAACACCGGACTTCCTGTTTTCAAAATAGCAATTGCAATAAAAATACCCATTGCCCTGCTTCCCGCATCTCCCATCAGCATTCGGCTCGGATTTGCGTTGTACCATAAATATCCCAAAATGCACACACAGAACAATAAAATCAAGAAGCTTATACTACCTAAGTTATCTTTAATTTTAAAAATTCCGTATATGGTAAGTAACGTAATAATCGTAAGCGTTCCCGAAAGACCGTCAACACCGTCCGCACAGTTGGTTACATTGATAGATGCCCAAACCAGAATAACTACCAGAATCGCAAATACGATAGCCGGTATAGTCACCGTCACATCAAACAGCATAAATTCCACTGTCGCCGGATTATAGGTTAAATAATTCAGTGCCACAAGTACCGCCAATAGCAAGTCCAGAAGCCCTTTTTTATACTCACCCCAAGGTGTCTTCGCCGCATCGTCCAAATATCCCGTAAACATCGCTGCCACAACCAAAATAATATAGACAATTATTTCCTTGTCAAAGGGCACGAAAATGAGTCCTGTCAACGCAAAAATCAGAATGAAGACAAGACCTGCTCCTCTTGGTTTGCCCTGGGATTTTTTCCCATCCACAGCAAAATCCCTGCCACCGTCAAGAGGCAGGTATTTACCGAAAATTTTAAGACAGATACCGGTTGCAAGAAATGCAAAAAGCACACCAAAAAAAGCCACATATTTCATGTCCGGATTTTCAATCAATAATGATAACATTTTCTATCCTCGCGTTTTCTATTTTTCTTCCAACACAGATGTACAGTGCGGACATCTTGTAGCTTCAATGTTAATACTGCTCTTACAGTACGGACATGTCTTTGTAGTTGGAGCCGCCGCTTCTTCTTTTTTAGCAAATCTCTGTGTAATACCGTTAATCATTTTGATAAATATGAAGATTACAAATGCTGTAATCAGGAAATTAAGTACTGCTGTGATAAAATTACCATATGTTAATACAGGTGCAGTTTCTCCCTCCCCTAAAGTAACCATTAAGTGTGAAAAATCAGTTCCTCCGATTAACCCAAGAAGTGGTGTTAAAATATCCTGATTCAAGCTTGTTACAATAGCAGTGAACGCACCACCGATAATAACACCGACTGCCATATCCAGTACATTACCACGTAATATAAATTGTTTAAACTCTGCTATAAATCCTTTACCTTTTTTCATTGGCTTATTCCTCCGTATCTAAAAATTATTTCATTACTGTTTATTGTAAAGAAGTCGGCTCATTTTGTAAAGTAGATACTTGCGTTCCGTCTGCTTTCATATAGTAATTATCCTTATAAATAAGCTCGGATATAGGCACAAATTCATATCCCTTTTCTTTTACCCGTTTAATCAGTGTATCCAGTGCATCTGCCGTGTAATCCGCCCCGTTATGGCATAAAATAATAGCCCCCGGCCTCAGTGCCTTGTGCTCACACACTCTGTTTATTATGTCATCCACACCGTAATTTTTCCAGTCAAGGCTGTCTATCGACCACTGAATGGTATAGTAGCCACACTCCGACGCCTTGCAAATCACCTCATTGTCATAGTCCCCATAGGGTGGCCTAAACAAAAACATTTCATAGCCTGTCAATTCCTTTACTTTATTATGTACCTTCATAAGTTCTTCTTTGCAGTCACTATCGGATAGTTGGCTCATATTTTTATGGTTTTCACTGTGGTTTGCCAAATCATGGCCCGCCGCCAGAATCTTTTTTACATCCTCCGGGTAATTCTCCACCCAGCCACCGGTCATAAAAAATGTGGCCTTTACATCGTTTTTTGCGAGGATGGACAAAATTTCGTCCGTGTCCTCGTTTCCCCACGCCGCATCAAAAGAAATCGCCACCACATTTTTATCCGTTTCCACACAATAAACCGGCAGTTCCCTGCCTCCCGCGGTTGTACAGGAATTATTCCCCACTCCCGCGCTTGTAAACACAGTTTTTTCCAGCTGTCCTGAAACAATTCCTGCAATTGCCGCCATAGCCAATGCAAAAATGCAGGTTTTAATAATGGTTATTTTTCCCGGTGTTTTGTTCCCTACCTCAAAATTCTTTTTTATCCCTTGAAATCCTTTTGCTAAAATGCGCATAAAAATCCCCAAAACATATTCTTAATAAAATATATTTTGGGGTGAATTGTTTTATTCTCTCTGCCTTGTTCTACGCCGCAATTTTTTCGTAGCGCAGACAAAGTCTGTCTACATTCTTTTTAACGAATTGTGGATGGTGCATACACAGATATTTTAAAATCACCCTGAAAATTCTGCGTTCGCCAAGACCACCTCTGATATCGCGGGAATAAAAAAGGACCCGAAGGCCCCTTTTTATTCCATTGTTTCATCATATACTTTATAACCGTTACGTCCATTATCTTTTACATAGTAAAGCGCTTTGTCGGAATTCTTACGCATTACTTCAAAGTCTTCCGCACACGTTACACCGCCTTCTAAGAAATCGATACCAATTGAACAGCCTGCAAAATGTTCTTTTTCCAGTTTCACCTCTTGCATTACATAAAGGCCTACCACATCTGCAAAACCTGAAGAATTTTCTACTTCCTCCAAAATATCCGTTACTATGCCCATAACTTCCTGTCGATCCTGATATGCAAGTAAGATGGCAAACTCGTCACCGCCAAGACGAATAACCGTTGCCGCCTCCGGTGCCTTCTGACGGAAAATATCCGCAAATTTAACCAAAATCGCATCTCCTACATGATGACCAAAGGTATCATTATAGTATTTGAAATGGTCTAAATCAATATATACAAAGGCATAATTCTTATCACGAGCTTTTTTGTTTGCGACAATGGAACGCATAATGGAATAATACCCCTGTCTGTTATGTAAACCTGTCAATTCATCCGTAACTGCCTGCTGACGAAGCAAATGATTCATTCTATTAATTTCTTCATCAGTTTCCCATTTCTTAATGGCATCAATTACCTGACGGAATAAATATGTGTAAATTTCCAAATCATAATCATTCAATACATATCTGTCCGTGGATGAATTCCAGTTTTCTCGTGTTTTTGTATAGGTTACAAATACGGCAGTCAATTTTTCATTAGCAAAGATAGGCACACCTATCATTGAAAAAATCTGCTCACCAAACAAAAGTTCAAAAATCTTTCTGTAATCTTTGTAATTACCGCTGAATTTTGAAATTGCAAAACCACTGCGTTTTTCCTCAAAGAAATTTACTACCGCATCGATTGTTTTTTCGGTAAATTTAATCGCCCCGTCATGATAGCTAACCTGTCTGGACTGTCCTTTCAAATAAATTAAAAGAATACCATCCAAGTTGTAATTGTTGGTGAAAGCCGACAACGCATTGCCCAGCATCTCACCGGTATTGCTTGTATTTCTGCCAAGCATATTCTGGAAGAGCGTAAAGAACTGGATTTCCTTCTTTCTTGCTTTTGCTTCTCTTTCCACATAACGGATTCTTTCCGCTTCACACACCTCTTCCATAAGCGGACAGGTCAAGGTATTGCTTCTAAATGTGGTTTTATTTTCCGGATCCATCATAATACGTCGCAAGGACTGCAAATGCCTCATATAAAAGTTTTCTTCACAATATTTTTGGTATCTGTCTGCTAATTCCTTATATTCTTCCATTCTGCCCATCTTATACAATGTGTATAATTTCGCCATACAGTACTGTGGGAATGTAATGAAATAAGTACCTCTGGAACGCTCCATATATTTTTCAGCGGATTTATACATTTTCATTGCTTCTTCGTATTCTCCGCTATTATTTGCCAGCAATGCCTTGCATATAAAATACAAGAACAAATCATCATCCCACAAATAGTTACTGTCTTCATCCGTGCTACTGTCTACAATATGATCTAAAAACTGTCCTTCTTTTGCAAGATAACTTCTGGTATTATAAACTCTTCCCTGATAAAAAGAAGACAGTGCTGCCAGACCCATGATTTTAGAAATATTACAAACACGCAGACTGTTCTTTTTATTCATATTTAAGAGCATTAATACTTTTTCCAAATAAAGGCTGGAATTATCGTATTCCTCTGCCATAAGAGCATTAATTGCCATATTGTAAAAGGTTTCAATAACGTAGTCGCCAAGACCCAACTCATGGAAAATTTCCATAGCCATATTGAAGTATCTGTTTGCCTGAGCATAATCTTCGCTACCACAGTAGTTATATCCCAGTCCATTGTAAACCATGGCCTCTTCAAAACGGTTACCGCTTCTTTGCGCGATAATCATATCTTTTTCATAGAAATAATTAACAATTTCCCTGTTACCGCTGTAAGAAGCGAGCATAATACTCTTTCTGTACGCCTCCGATAAGAACTGGTCATTTCCCAGCATTTCACCTATCGCAATACCTTTATTAAAGTTTGGCATTGCCTTTTCAACCGTACGTACATCACTGTATCTTAAAATATCATTTTCAAAACAATACACATAAATGTGTGCCAGGTGATTATGATAACCATACTTGCTACAGCGCTCTAACAACTCTTCTTCCACCGGTACATCTTCAAAAGAAATCAAAATGTTGTGGAAACCTGACATAAGACTCATAAGATACAACATATGCCCTCTGAAGGTATGGAATTCATTCTTGTGCGCTTCTGCTATTGCAATACAGATTTTCGCGCTTTCCGCTGCTGATTTAATGTTACCGTTATGCATATTGGCAAGTGCCAGCAAATAGTGATAACCATATTCTACATTCCAGTCATCCATCTGCAAGCTGAGCTGATACATATTGGTAGCCACCAAAAGTGCGTGGGCACAATCCCCTTGCATAATAGCCAACGTGATAAGCTGGGTATACAGACGCACTTCCTGCATTTTTGTTATTTTAACTTTTTCAATCTGGACTTTGTCGTAAATAAAATCCAGGAAATATCTTGCTTCATCATAGGCAAACATACAAAACATATTATAGGTATGTCTTAAATACGTCTCCATATTTTCAACATTGAAAATAAAACTGTTTTCAATCGCATTTTCTACTCCGTCGCCATCTGCGCCCCATTCAAACAAACAGTTCTTTGCTTCACAATGCTCCACAAATCGTTTGTGATAATCCGCCTCGAACACACGGGATTTACCACTTTCATTTTCGAAGGCCACAATACGGATATGATGACATTCAGGATTCCCCAGGATATAATCCAACAATTCCAGTGTGGATGCACTGGCATAGTTAATTCTGTTTAATACAATATAGATATCCTGGTCACCGCATAGATACGCCAGCATTCTGGCAATTTCCCTCGGAATCTTTTCCTTCTCAAACTTTACCTCCGAGAAAAAGGGTTCTTCAATTCTTCCGCATCGTCCTGTCGCAAAATAGCTTTCATAAATTGTTTCATGTAATTTATAAACACCAACTTCTTTTACCAGACTCTGTGGCATAATCGCCTGAATATCGATAAGCTGCTCCATAATGGATAAAAACGGCGCATACACTTCCACCATTCTATTCGGTTCAAATGAATAGTAAAAAATCCTGGACGCATATTCTTCCGAAAGCATTTCTACTATTTCAGTCTTTGCAATGTTAATTTTATTGGTGTTCTTAATCAGCGCTACGTTACACCCGCCCTGCAAGCCTCTGTCCTGCAAGATTTTCATATAACTTAACATACACTCTTTATCTTCACTTGTCATACGAAACCTCCCGGTAATACATTCGCTGCCTATACCCCTAAGGCAGACTACCCCCATATTGTCTTTTATTTTATCATATTTTACATATACTTTCCTAGTCTTTTTCACATTTTTTGTATAAAATGTGAAAAGTATTTTTAAGAAAGTGTGCTAAACTGTTTATTACCTAAAAATAGGGATGATTACTACTTGAAGAAGACGTTTTTATGAAAACAAAAAATATGAATTAGATATGTGCCTCGGACCACTACTTGGCAATTATGAAATCTTTAGCTGGGAAATTGAAAGAAAGCAAATCTATATAAAAAGCTGTGGGAAGAAAAAATCGTGGCCTCCGGAACGCCAGTTCCGACATACACGCATTTTATCTTTTCACAGCTCTTTTAATTTACTTTTTATTTCTTTCTATTTGCTTTTTGGCAAGTTCTGCAATTGTAAAGGAATCTACTACCTGGTTGATGGCATCTGCAAGATCCTTCCACACATCAATAGTCTCACACTGAACACATCTTTGACATTCGCCCTCGTCCATACTGTTCACACAGGCCACAGGACTCAAGCTTCCTTCCGTAATCCTTAAAATCATCCCAACAGTGATATTTTCAGGTGTATCCGATAGCTTATAGCCTCCCTGCGCTCCACGCACACTGGAAACAAAACCCGCTTTATTCAATACCGCAATAATCTGCTCTAAGTACTTTTCTGAAATCCCCTGTCTCTGTGCAATCTGCTTTACATTCTGATACCCGTCATGGTTGTGAACCGCAAGGTCCACCATCACTCTCACCGCATATCTGCCCTTCGCCGATATTTTCATTGTTTATTCCTCCAATCACTACCAAGATGGCACCTATCATAATGCAAAAGTCTGCTATATTAAACACAATCTTGCGAAGCTTTTGATTTTTTACACCAAAACTTATATAGTCCACCACATATGTCCGAAAGAGTCTGTCATACGTATTGCTGTAGGCTCCTCCCAAAACTATGGAAAGTCCGGTTTTTATAAGGCCATTCCATCTATTTCCAAATAACAGGGATACCAATGTAATCAAAACGCACAACGAAAGTGATATAATTGCTACCACTCTCTGCCTTTTTTCTCCTACATTCAACGCAAAGCCTCTGTTATGATATTTCCTAAGTAATATTTTACCACCACAAACCGGTTTTGTAACACCTAATTTTCCCTTTTTTTCAACGCTGGTTTTTACGACGAACTCCAACAAAAAAATTCCGCCAATGATTCCTAAGTAAATCATACATTTCCCTTTCTAAATTCCCGCAAGCACGTCAAAAACACCTTGTATGTCCAGCCTGCCATAGCCCCACTCCCTGCCGGGATAACTTCTGTCCATATCTCTGCTCGCTCCTCTTATAAAGTAATTTTTCAGTTCCCGGTTCCTGATTAACGGCTCATTTCCTTCCGTAATTGCCCATTCCAAAAACTGCGCCGCACACCCTGCTGCCAACGCCGCACCATAAGAGGTACCGTTTCTTATGCCTTCACTTGTAGAGATGCCTACTGAAGGTGCCACAATATCCGGCTTAATTTCACCGTTTTTTGCAAACCCACGACCGGTATTCACATACAAACCGCCATTTCCCGTATCATATCCGCCAACTGTCAGTGCCAAAGACGCATATCCCGGATTGGTAATGGTGGTATAGGGGTTGGGTTCCAAAAAAACCGTATTTGAGGACAAAAACTGTGTAATGGGAAGCCACATATGAAAATTCCCTTCCCTTGCATCATCTACCAGACTTACCCGAATTGTCCAAATACCTTCCACCGGATTTTCAAATCTCATCAAAAACAACTCTTCTCCGCTTCCCGGTTCTACCAAAATAGTATCCAACGTAACTACCGTTCTCTCATAGATAAAACGGTATGTCTGGCTCTGTCCAAAACCCGGTCTGAACCCTTGCCGAACTTCTCCGCTGGGTGAACGAAGCGTAATCCAATATACATTCGGAAGCGTTCCCCACAGTTCCAAAATAAACCCTTTTTCATTCGGTCCCACGCTGATTTCCACATCATCAGAAATTTCCCCTACCGTACCTTCTTCTCTTTCAATACGTCCGAAATAATGATGCGCAGCATTTCCTTCATTTCCCCCACAAACAACAATGCTGCGGTTTCTGAAACTGGCAATTTTATCAAGATACGTAGGAAGCGGCAAATCTCCGGTGTGATTGCCGTAAGAGGTCCCAAGTCCAATACAAATCACAATGGGCCGCCCATATAATATCGCCAGCCTGTTACAATAATTTACCGCATTCATAATATCGCCTTCGGCATACGCCGGAACAGTATCCGGTATCAGATAATAGTCGCGTAAATACTGCTTCGCGCCCTTCAACTTAATCACAATAATATCCGCATTCGGAGCTGCCCCAAGAAACCTTAGTCCATTTTCGATACTGCTTCCCACCGCCACAGATGCCACAGCACTGCCATGACCGATTTCATCAGTAGTCTCTATCACTGTTTCACCGCGTAGCGCCGCATTAATCTCATCTCTCGTATACTCTGTACCATACAGAAAACCTTCCGGTGGCGTACCCGTCTGTACCGTCTGGTCCCAGATATTTAAAATCCGGCTATTTCCTGCACTATCCAAAAACACCTCATCCTGCCATCGTATTCCCGTGTCAAGAAAAGCAACAATAACGCCACTTCCCGTTAAAGAAAGTGGCGGCTGTTGTACTTTCGTTATATTGGATTCAATCAGCGGTATCTGATTGAAATCCTGCATAAGACCATAAAGTTTGGGAATCAGGGAATATCCAAAGGTCGCTGCGTTCATCGCAGGCACCTCGTCACTTCTTACATATACCAGACCATATTTATCATCGATTTTTGTAAAACAATAATCCGGAACCTCCGATTCCCGGAATTCCTCCGTAAAAAGATAGTCCGTTATTAAATCATAGTATTCTTCCGATAAAATCTTTTCCCTACAAGTCATGCCATCACCACAAAACATGCTTTTTATAGTGTATGTAGATTGCATGAAAAGTTTCTTATCGCCTAGGAATTATGGTCTTCCAATAAATGATTTCTGATTTCGATAAAAGGACCACCTGTACCTTCAATGTACTCTTTTGTAATCGTTACTTTACCGATATTGTCGTCCTTCGGAATTTCATACATAATATCCAGCATAAACTCTTCAATAATTGCACGTAAGGCTCTGGCTCCGGTATCCTTTTCCAATGCTTTCTTTGCAATGGCACGTAAAGCTTCCTCATTGAACTCCAGCTTCACTTCATCCAGTTCCAAAAGTTTCTGATACTGTTTTAAAATCGCATTTTTAGGCTCTTTTAAAATCTGTACCATCTTATCTTCATCCAGTCCCTCCAAAGTACAAATAATCGGCAAACGCCCCACAAATTCCGGTATCATACCGAATTTCTTGATATCTTCGATTGTAACCTTGGACAGGATATTTTTTTCTTTATCAAACTTATCCTTAAGTTCCGCCTGGAAACCGATAGACGCCTGTTTTCTAAGACGTTCTTTAATAATTTCATCTAAATCCGGGAACGCACCACCACAGATAAACAAAATATTTCTTGTATTCACTGTAGTCAGTGGTACCATGGCATTTTTACTGTTAGCCCCCACAGGTACTTCCACGTCTGCGCCCTCTAACAATTTGAGCAGGCCCTGCTGAACCGATTCCCCGCTGACATCACGTGAATTGGTGCTCTTCTTTTTGGCAATTTTATCAATTTCATCAATAAATACAATGCCTCGTTCTGCTTTTTCGACGTCATTTTCAGCCGCCGCAAGAAGCTTTGAAATTACGCTTTCAATATCATCACCGATATAGCCTGCTTCCGTTAAGGAAGTAGCATCTGCAATTGCCAGCGGTACATCTAAAAGACGCGCAAGAGTTTTCACAAGATATGTTTTACCACAGCCTGTCGGACCCAGCATTAAAATATTTGACTTTTCAATTTCAATCTCGTCCATCGTATTGGTTGCAACACGTTTATAGTGATTGTAAACCGCAACGGAAATGATTTTTTTCGCCTTCTCCTGGCCTACCACATACTCATCCAGACGCGCCTTAATTTCGTGAGGCGATGGAACATCCTTTAAATCAATTGGCGGCACATCGCTTTTCTTTTTCTTCTTAAGACGCTGTCTGCTTGGGATTCCGTCTCCCGGTCCCAAATCAGCAAGATTAATAAAGCCGATATTTGGAAAGCCCGAAAACGGATTGGCATCTTTAGAATCCTTTGATTTCTTGGTTTTCGTAGTTTTCTCGTCATCCTCCGGCTCATCTGCTTCTTCATCCGTTATAAGTTTTTCTTCCGTATCTTCCTCGCTTTCAAAAGGAGGTTGCATTCCGGGCATTGCGCCATACATAGATGGCATCCCTTGCATATAATCCATCTGGCTCATAGTGTCCATAGTCATATGCATACAATCGTTGCAAAGACACACATTCTGATACAATTTGAACATTTTACCGGTTACGCTCTCCGGTCTTTTACAAAGCATACAAATATCTTCGTATTCGTCATTTCTTTCCTGATCGCTCATAGGTACTCCTTAATATTTCTTTATTCTACACCGAGTATTACTCTACTGTAACTGACTTCGCCAAATTACGTGGTTTATCAACATCGCAGCCTTTTCCGACTGCAACATAATAACTAAACAACTGAAGCGGAATAATTGCCAGAGAATTGGCAAAAAACGGATTGGTTTCCGGAATATACACAACATAATCCGCCGCTTTTTCTATTTCTTTATTTCCTTCGCAAGTAACCGCCAGAACAAACGCTCCTCTTGCTTTTACTTCCACCATATTGCTGATGGTCTTTGCAAAAAGTTCGGGTTGTGTTGAAACTGCCGCAACCAACGTGCCTTCCTCAATCAATGAAATCGTTCCGTGCTTCAATTCCCCTGCCGCATAAGCCTCTGAATGAATATAGGAAATTTCCTTCAGTTTGAGAGAACCCTCCAGGGATATTGCATAATCAATACCTCTTCCGATAAAAAATACATCCTTTGCCCCGATATATCTGTTAGCAAATTTCTGCAATTTTACTTTATGACTTAAAAGCATTTCAATCTGGTCAGGAAGTCTCTTCAAGTCCTCCAGCATGCTTAGAAAATCACTTTCCGAAATTGTATTTCTTACTTTTCCAAGTTTCATGGCAAGTAAATACATCGCCGTAAGCTGGGCCGAATAGGCCTTTGTCGTGGCAACGGCTATTTCCGGTCCTGCCCAGGTATACATGACATTGTCTGCTTCCCTTGCGATAGAACTTCCTACCACATTGACAATCCCAAGCACCTTAAACCCTCTTTGTTTCGCCTGTCTCAAGGCTTCCAGGGTATCCGCTGTTTCACCGGACTGGCTGATAACCACTACCATAGTGCCTTCCTCCAAAATCGGATTTCTGTAACGGAATTCGCTTGCCAAATCCACTTCCACAGGTACCCTCGCAAGTCCTTCAATCACATATTTTGCTGTCACTCCGGCATGATACGCACTACCACAGGCCACAATGAATAACTTATTAATCTGTCTTAATTCTTCATCCGTCATACCGAGTTCTTCAATCTCAATATCATTGCCTTTAATTCGCGGGTTGAGTGTATCTGCAACGGTCTTTGGCTGCTCATACATTTCTTTTAACATAAAATGTTCATAGCCGCCTTTTTCAGCCGCATTTGCATCCCACTCAATATTCACTGCCTCTTTTTCGATTTCTTCCTCATCGACCGTATAAAAATGCATATGATCCGCACGGAGTCTTACAACCTCATGATCATTTACATAATACACTTTTCTTGTATATTTTAAAATCGCCGGAACATCCGATGCAATAAAGCATCCTTCCCGGTTCTGTCCTACAATCAAAGGACTCCCTTTTCTTGCCGCAAAAATTTCGCCCGGATGATCCGCAAACATAATTCCGAATGCATAGGAGCCTTCCACACGGTGCAACACTTTGGTCACTGTTTCCAGCGGATTTCCCGTATAATAATAATCCAACATATGGGCAATGACTTCCGTATCGGTTTCCGACAAAAACTCATACCCTCTCTTGGTCAGTTTATTTCTTAAATAAATATAATTTTCAATGATTCCGTTGTGCACAACCGCAATGGTCTCTTTCGCATTGTAGTGTGGATGGGAATTCACATCACTCGGTGCCCCGTGGGTAGCCCATCTGGTATGTCCGATACCACTACATCCCGGCATAGTTTCACCGCCATGAGTCAGATTTTCCAGAACCGCCAGTCGTCCTACCGACTTTTCGATGTTAATTTTCTCTCCGTCAAAAATCGCCATTCCTGCCGAATCATAACCTCTGTATTCCAGTTTTGATAAGCCGTCCAATATAATTGGTGCCGCCTGACTATTTCCGATATAACCTACAATTCCGCACACTTACGTTTCCTCCGATTACTGCCAATATGATTTATTCATAGAACATTTTATCACAAAGCTTTTTGATAGTTTAGTGTAATTTTTCCCAAACTTATACCCCAAAAACTTAAATCCGCTTTGCACTATCATCGGTAAAATCTGCATCTTGCATTTATTCTTCCACAAATGCACAATGGTTTTCTTTACAAGCCGTATACCCTCTGACTCTGATTTAATTCCTTCAAACACCTCCGGATGTTGCTTCTGGGATACCCCTAAGTCAAAATTTCTCCGAAACTGTTCCATATTTCCATAATTATGAGAATGAATCACTCTGGCCTTTGCATTATATGCAATAGAATAACCCTTTTTAATTGCACCACCTGCAAAAATAGAATCTTCATTAAAAATTGTTTTCTTCGTAAAACCTCCAAGTAATTCAAAAGTTTCTTTCTTATACATCGCACATACATCAGAGCAAAAAAAAGCTTTTATCCCTAGCGTTTCAATATCTGCCTGAGATTTTGTAGTCGATTCCGGGGGATAATTAAACTGTCTTGTAAACTTCTCTGCTTCCCGGCAATTTTCTTTTGGAAGCTGTCTGGCATAAGCCAGTACCACCTTGGGATTTTCAAAACTTTGAAGCAGATTTTCAACCAAAAATTCATTTTCCGGTATAGCATCCTGCGTCATCAAAAGAATATATTCTACATCAGAATAAGAAATTCCTTGATTTCTCGTATTCCCATGATCAAATTCTTCTTTCGATATATGATGAACTTCCAGATTATCATATTTCTCTATTTCTCTGTTTTTTTTCAAAAATTCATCCCAATATACCTTTTCGGTATTCATCACGATAATTTTATGAATGGGAACCGTCTGTTTATTTATTAAATCCAGTAGCCACGCAAATTCATCCTGCGGTTTGTATACCGGAATCACCAAATCAACCATACACTTTCTCCTGCCTATAATCAAAAAGACCCGGGGATTCCGGGCCTTTTTGCCTAATATACTAGTATATTAATTTAAATAAATGCCTGTTTTTTCATCGATTGTGTCACTATTTGTCTGTACACGTTCTGTTACTTCATATCCTTCTTCTTCGAAAAGGAATTCATGCAACCATACAACACTTTCTGCTAAGTCAAGTGGAACAACACAACTTCCGTGTGAACCGATTGTACCTGTTGTAAGCATATCCATCTGTGGGAAGCCTGCTGAATCAACAATTTCATATTCGCCAATTACCTGAATTAAATCAAGGATTTCCTTTAATTCCAATGATGTATATACTTCTTCGAATGCAGATTCAGCAATTGTTGTAAGCTGAGAAGCACTCATTGTCTTTGCTTTTTCTGAAATCTGTGTAAGTACAGTTCTCTGTCTTTCTGTACGCTGGAAGTCATTACCAATCTGACGGATACGGCAGTATGCAACTGTCTGTAAACCGTTTAATGTCTGTACACCAGGCTCTTTAACAGGTGTGTACTCGATTTTCATATCTTCCGCCATTGAATACTGATAGTTATTCAAGTGGGAAATTTCACCCTTTGTAATTTCAATTTCCACACCGCCAAGGGCATCTACAACATCTTTAAGACCTTTGAAACCGATTGTAACAAAGTCTTTAATGTCCATATCAAGGTTTGTATTTAACATCTGCATTGCCTGTTCAGGACCACCTTTTTGGTATGCAGCATTACATTTTGTGTATGTGTCGTTACCTAAATTCAGAAAAGTATCACGATATACCGATACAAGCTTAACTTCTTTTGTTTCTTCGTTAATGGAAGCAATAATAATTGTATCACTTCTTGTCTTACTCTCTTTATCTTTTCCTAATGAACCGGTAGTAGAATCCACACCAAAGAGGGCAATATTTCTGTAGCCTTTCATCGTTTCATTTTCAGCAACATCTACGTGAATATCCAAGACTTCTTCATCAATATTGATTCGTGTATTTTTGTCTTCGAAATTCATAACGATTACTAAAATAAAAATCGCCGCTACTAAAACCAAAACTTCAATTGCAAGTAAAAGGATTTTCTTTTTACCTTTAGAACTTCCTGTTCCTTTTTTCTGTGTTGTTTGTTCCTTTGCCATACTTTCTCCCAACCTTTGTTAATAAGCATTTTTGTTGATAAAACCGGTGAAAAAGGTCATAAATATAATTTTAATATCCATTCCCAATGTCCAGTTCTCAATGTAATAAATGTCATATTCTACTCGTTTTCGAATTGACGTATCACCTCTGTAACCATTCACCTGCGCCCAGCCTGTAAGGCCCGGTCTCACCTGATGTTTGATCATATATCGCGGAATTTCTTCTTTGAATTTTTCCACAAACTGAGGTCTTTCAGGGCGTGGTCCCACAAGACTCATATCACCCTTTAATATGTTAAAAAGCTGAGGCAGTTCATCTAAGCTTGTCTTTCTTAGGAACGCTCCGACTTTTGTAACTCTTGGATCATCCTTTACCGTCCATCCCTTTTTTTCTTCCTCATCCGTCTGCTGTACCATAGAACGGAATTTGTACATCTTGAACGGTTCGTTATGTAAACCGATTCTCTCTTGTTCGAAAATCACGGGACCTTTGCTTGTACACTTAATTGCTATTGCCGCACCAATCATAATCGGTGATGACAAAATAATGGCCACAAGAGCACCCACAAAATCTATAATTCGCTTTAACCACCAGTTAATCGTGTTGGTAAGCGGTACGTATCTGATATTAATGACCGGCAATCCTAAAATATCCTCTGTATAAGGTCTGCTTGGTATTAAACTGTTATAATCCGGAATAAATTTGGTATGCACACCGGATTTCTCGCACCAGTCAACAATCTGTTCCAATCTGTCATAATCCGCAAGCGATAACGTGATGGCAATTTCATCCATCCTATTCTCCGGCAAAATAATAAGCAGGTTATCAATTTCTCCCAAAACCTTAACACCCTTATAGGTCGTTCCTCTTGGGACTTTATCATCCAAAATACCACAGATAACATATCCCCACTGAGGATTTGCCATAATACGGTCAATATATTCTTCACCTGCTCTGGAATATCCCACCAGAATCATATGTTTCAAATTGTAACCTTTTTTTCTGAATGAACGAAGTATGCGATGTATCACACTTCTGCTAAGCACCATAAAAAAGGAATTGGCAACCGCAAAAATGAGAAGCATTTCTCTGGAAAAGTGCATTTGCTTCAATAAATACTGCACAATCATAAAACAGCCGATTCCCACGGCATTTGCCATAAGGATGCTGCTTATCTCATATCTGGATTTTGTATCCCTTTTAGAGGTGTACAAATGAAACATCGAATATAAAATCAAATATCCCGGTACAACTAAATAAAGCATCCTGAAGTACTCGCCCATAGACAAAGCACCGCCTACGGCATCTAATACACGGAATTTTATAAACCATGCCAAAATATAAGAAATTACTACAATTGCTGCATCTAAGAGCACTTGTAATCGGTTAAAATACTTTTGATTGTCCTTAATCATATTACACCTTCTTATGCACTTCTAATATTTTACAATATTATCTTAAAAAGCACAACCCAAAACTGACTTTTATTTATTAAGAACTTTTTAATTTTTGTAACATTTTAGTAACAAATTCGCAAAATCACGTTTTTCCACAGTTCTAACTGAATACAAATATAGTGATATAAGTGTGCCCATTTAAACTTAACTTTATGTCTTTTTGCATCTTTCCCAAAGTTTCTTTTGATTCCCGCCAATACGCCTTTTGCATAATTTTTTCCAAGCCCTTTTTTCAAAAAGAATAACCATTTTATTATATAGCCAGGCAATAAAAGCGGCAGATTAATAAGCTGTTGCAAAAGTGGCATATTCTTGTAAATAACATAGACACTGTTTTTGGAAGACAAGTCCACCTTAAATGCATTGTGTCTTGAGCCGGAGGACGCACTTCCTGCATGATGAGCCACCGCATCCGGTGTGAAATAGTTGCGGTAACCATATATTTTTGCCCGATATCCTATATCCAAATCTTCCAGATACGCAAAATGCATTTCATCAAATAAACCGATTTCGTCTAAAATACTCTTTTTATATATGGCTGCACCCGCGCAGGCAGAAAAAACTTCCTTTACTTTGTCGTACTTCTCTGCAGGTTTTCCTGTCCCTCTGGCAAAAGCCCAACCGAGAGCACAATAAAAATCGCCCGCATCGTCTATCACGGCCGGATTTTTCATATCCACCATCTTGGCTCCAACGGAAAAGGCTTTCGGACTGTTTTCCAATGCCTTTTCCAGCGCTAAAACAAAGCCTTTTTCCACTGTTGTATCATTGTTTAATAAAATAACATATTCCGTCGTTGCAGCTTCAATCCCGGCATTGACAGCTTTACAAAAACCTGTATTTTCGTCAAATGCAATCAGTTTTACATCTGGATAGTCTTTCGCAACAAATTCTTTACTCCCATCTGTAGAATGATTGTCTACCACAATGATGTCAAATGCATTATCTTCTCTGTCCTTACGCAGGGAATCCAGGCATTTTTTGATATATGCAATTCCGTTATAATTCGGTATAATAACTGTGCTTTTTATAACACTATCTTTTGCCATTTTCTACTCCTTTATGGTTCCCAATAGATAATTTCGTATCCCATATTCCTGATTTTCTCACAAAATTCCAGTGAGCTTTTCACATAATCCGGATTCTTTTGGCTTTCACAGGTTTCTGCAACTTCTTCTAATAAAGGACGCAACTTCTCGCATACCAGGGCATTTCTTATATCTACTGCATTTGCGCTCTGCATAAGATGTGCTCTGTTCATGTAGCCCTCAAACTTCTTATGTAAACCTTTGTAAAGCACATTTCCCTCATCGTCCATTGCACCGCCGATAACCTTTTTCCCTTTATAAACAGCTCCGCCGATACAGCCCAATTTGTCATTTACTTCAAATAACTCACTTTTATCTCCGACAGCCGGCTGATAAAAGCCCAAATGTTTACCGTGAACTACCTGAATATTTCTGCCCATTTCATCAAATGACGCCTGAATTGCTCTTTTACCTGCTTCATAGGCATACATCTTACTTTCCGGATTTTCGGCAGTAGAATTCTCATGACAACGCCAATGATATAAAATCTTGGCCACGTGACAAATCGATACCTGACCACCAAATTTGCTCTCGTGGTTTACATAATCCGTAGCACGTAATACAAAATCAAAGTCCTGTGCTCCGTCAAATTCCTTTCTAAGAAGTAGTGCTTTCATTAGTTTTGCCTCACAGACCAAAAAATGACAGATATAATTGTTGGTAAACAAAAGTTCCCGATTATATCCCAGCTTATAATGTGGCGCAAAAAATACATTTCCTTCGCTATTACATTTATCTTCATCAGAAAAAATTATTTTTGCAACTTTTCCTGCATTCTTTTCTTCTTCAATCTTTTTGACAACCTCGAAAACCGCGTCCACAGTCAACAAGTCATCGTGGTCCAAAAGGGCAATATACTGACCTTTTGCCATAAGTATTCCTTCGTTGGTATTTTCGGAGATGCCGGCATTTTTTGCAAGTTTTTTATATACAATTCTTGCATCATCATAGGTTTTTACCACATCCAATACATTGGATGTACTGCTTGCATCCGCTAAAACAAGTTCCAGCTTCTGATAGGTCTGTGAAAGTACGGAATCTATCATTTCCCGCAAATGATTTTCCCTTGTTTCGTAGGTCGGTACAACAATACTCACCAGAATATCGCTTACAAATTTCGTTTCTCTTTGAAGCTGTAACTCATCTTCTTTTGGAGTCTGATAAGTATAGTTTTTATGGTACGCAAAAAAGACGCGCTCGACCGTCGCGTATATAGTATTTACAAATCCGTTTTTCTTAAAATAGCGCATCACCTTTGCTACATTGTTTTTTACCGCCATACCATTCTAATTCCTTTTTATACTAAGCAGTCGCCCGGAATCCCGGACGACTACCTAATATTTCTCTTAACATTATTATAATTCTGCTTTTAAGTCAGCTGTTAATTTTTCTACTTTTGCAGCAGCGTCTTCTAAATTATCACCTTTAACGCCCATATAGAATTTAATCTTTGGTTCAGTACCGGAAGGACGTGCACAGCACCATGAATCATTTGTCAAATCAAAGTATAATACGTTTGACTCCGGAAGACCTGTTGTGCCTTCTGCGCCTGTTTCATTGTTAATTGTTTTACCTGATTTGTAATCGCGGAATTCTACAACCTTCAAATCACCAAACTGTTTTGGAGGGTTAGAACGGAGCTTGTTCATCATTTCCTCAATCTGTTTAGAACCTTCAATACCCTTTAATGTAATTGCATACTGGTCTTCTTTGAAGTAACCGTATTTTTCATATAAATTAATCATCTGATCCCAGAGAGTAATACCTTGCTTTTTACACCAAGCTGCCACTTCGCAAAGGCACATAACCGCAACAACAGCATCTTTGTCTCTTGCATGTGTACCGGCAAGACAACCATAGCTTTCTTCCAAACCAAATACATAGTTGTTAGAGCCTGTCTGTTCAAATAATTTAATCTGTTCACCGATAAATTTAAAGCCTGTTAAAACTTCGATAAGCTTCACACCATATTCTTTTGTCATTTGGTCTGCAAGGTTTGTTGTAACGATTGTTTTAACAAGTGCAGGATTTTCAGGCATTGTATTAGTTGCGCATCTTTCACGCATAATGTATTCTGCGATAAGCATACCTGACATATTACCTGTAAACGGAACATATTCGCCAGTTTTTGCATCTTTTGCATAAATACCGAGACGGTCTGCGTCAGGGTCTGTTGCAAGTACAACATCTGCATCTACTTCTTTCGCTAATTTAAGAGCCAAAGTAAAGGCTTCCGGATCTTCCGGGTTTGGATAAGCAAGTGTTGTAAAGTTTGGATCAGGCATTTCCTGTTCTTTTACTACGTACACATTTTTGAATCCAAGCTCCGCTAAGATTCTTCTAACAGGCACATTACCTGTACCATTGAATGGTGAATATACGATTTTAATATCGTTTGCGACTTCTTCGATAACTTCCGGATGGATAATCTGTTTTTTCAGTTCCACCATATATGCATCGTCGATTTCTTTGCCGATTACATTGTAAAGACCGGCTTTCATAGCTTCTTCTTTATCCATTGTCTTTACTGTGTGGTAATCTGTTACATTCTTAACTTCTGTAATGATTTCTTTATCCTTTGGTGCAGTAACCTGTGCGCCGTCTTCCCAGTATACTTTGTAACCGTTATATTCCGGTGGGTTGTGGCTGGCTGTTACTACGATACCTGAAATACAACCTAATTTACGAATTGCAAAAGACAATTCCGGTGTTGGTCTCAACGCATCAAATACATATGCTTTGATTCCGTTTGCTGCCAGGCAAAGTGCTGCCTCAT
>CAZMND010000013.1:0-37508 GCA_964567585.1 uncultured Lachnospiraceae bacterium | reverse complement strand
CGTTTGGCATAACATCTACTTGTACTTTATATTCTCCTTCCATACAAAGTGCTGCTTCATTCGCAAATTCCGGTGACATACGTCTTGAGTCGTATGCAATGGCAATTCCTTTTTCAGCGCCACCCTGTTTTAAAATGTAGTTGGCAAGACCCTGTGTTGCTTTTCTGACTGTGTAGATGTTCATACGGTTTGTACCTGCACCAATCACACCACGAAGTCCACCTGTACCGAATTCCAATTCTTTATAGAAACGGTCTTCGATTTCTTTTTCGTTGTCTTTGATAGCAAGAAGTTCTTTTTTTGTTTCTTCATCAAAATAAGAATCCTCTACCCAAAAATTAAATTGTTCCATGTAACTCATTTATGTTACCTCCTAAATAATATATCTATTTGAACCATTCTTTTTTCCGCTACTCATTATAACTCATTTTTAAAGAATAGTCATTGTTATCTAAAGAAAAATTTGGATTATAGTACGGATCGCCTTTATCCAGCACAGCTTTCCACTTGCGTTTAAAGTCATCAGCTTCCTTATCAAGGCGTGCCATATTCGCTCCTTCTAAATCCGAGCCCCTTGAAATAGACTCGTAATGATACAGTTCACTATATGGAGTGAAAATGTTTAAGTAACCTTTTTGGCGGAGTTTTAAACAAAAGTCCACATCATTAAGTGCCACTTTAAAGCCTTCGTCAAGACCGCCGACTTCTTCGTATTTTGCCTTACTAACAAGGAGACACGCTGCTGTAACAGCCGATACATTCTGAGCATAACACAATTTTCCCATATAGCCAATACTGTCTCTACCCTGTCTGCAATGTACATGTCCTGCTGTTCTGTGAGCGCCCATCTGAAGCACCACGCCGGCATGTTGAACGGTTTTGTCCTCATAGTACAGTTTTGCACCAACTGCTCCCACATCTTCTCTTTGCGCAAACATCAGAAGTTCCTCTATCCAGTTGACCGAAATTACCTGTGTATCATTGTTAAGAAGCAAAATGTAGTCTCCATCCGCATGTTTCACACCCAGATTGTTGACTGCCGAATAGTTAAATTCGCCCTCAAATTTTACCACCTTGATATGACCATACTTTTTCAGACTATCGTAATATTCAAAAATTTCTTTTGTTTCACTATTATTTTCTACAATAATAATTTCGTAATTTGTATACGAGGTTCTATCCAAGATGGAAGAAATACAACGGTCCAAATCTTCCACATGGTCTTTGTTGGCTATGACAATGGAAACCTTCGGATTTCCGATAATTTCATAGCTTATTCTAAAAATTGTTTCAAACGCCTTGGTACTTGTAATTTCAAAGTTATCAAAGCCGTGACTTCTAAGATGCTCTGCAATGGCACCTTTAGCCGCATTGATGGCATAGGTCTTGGCTTCAATGCCCGATGCCACACTGCCTGCGTGGCTACGCCAATAATAAAGTGCCTTTGGCACATGCACCACATTTTTTGCCGCATCCGTAAGACGCAGAATCATATCGTGGTCCTGACTACCGTCAAACTTGGTACGGAACAGTTCTGTTCCTTCCAGCAAATCCCTTGCAAAAACACTGAAATGACAAATATAGTTATTTGCACGGAGGTTATCTATGGCATAATCCGGTTTGAAATGCATTGTCAGCATCTTATTGATATCACCGTTTTTGAAGGTGATTTCATCGCAGTAAATATAATCTGCATTTTTTTCATTAATCACCTTTACATATTCATAGAGGGCACATGGATGAAGAATATCATCGTGATCAAAAAGACCAATGAATTCACCTGTTGCCATTATATAGCAGGCATTGGTATTACCCGAAATACCTTCGTTTTTCAAAAGTTTTTTATAAACAATTCTTTCTCCGCCCGGTTTCTTTATATACTCCTGACAAATATCTCCTACATAAGCATGTTCCTTGTCCGAACCGTCCGCAAGACACAATTCCCAGTTTTGATAGGTCTGGTTTACTACCGAATCTATCATTTCCCGCAGGAAGTTTTTCGGTGTATTGTATAAAGGCACTAAAATACTGACCTTTACGTTTCTTTCAAAGGTTGCATTTTTTTGTCTTTCAGCTTCTTCTGCACTTGGAAAACTTCTTGTACCGTAGCGAAGCTTTATGTTTCTTTCTTTGTTCTTCTTTTTAATTTTAGCAATCACATCTTTTAAATTGCCACAATTCCTAATGCGTCTTATCTGGCGCAGTATAAAATGTGCAAAGCGTCTAAAGGGCTTTGTAAATTTAAACAGTTTATTATTGTAGATTCGGTTCAATTTAAATTCCAAATCCTCATTCTGTGCTTCCAAATCAGCAATTCGTCTGAACAAATCCGTACTTTTTTTACGTTCTTCTTCGTAAGCCTTCTTGTAATCAATCTGATTGTTTTCCTGATAATTCATAGTTCATTCCTTTTTGTTACAATGCTATTTCCGTCTTAATGACTCTCTTAATTTTCTTAAGAACCCATTTACCTGCGGCCAGAATTTATTCAGTCTTACACCGATTTCCTCTGACATACGTGCATATTCCCACACGCAATGAATGGTATTTTCTCCTTTTAAAGGTAGGTTTGCAACATGAATATTTAAATTCGGGTCACCGGTGTGAAAAATAAAACACGGCTCCTTGCCACTGATTCTTCGTCCATTCGCTCTCACATATTTCCTGCCAAAATCAGGCAACGGACATCCGTTTACCGTAAACTCTTTTATCATCAAAATACAAGCAGAATGCATAGGGTCAATACGTAAATCTGTTACATTCCCATCAAAGAAAATATCCATTTCCATGCGGTTTCCAACCCTATCCACATTAGGCAGATAATAAGAGGTTTCCTCACTATAGCCCTGGCCTTTATTTTCGTAAATCTGAACACGCTCAATACGTTCTTTTTCCTTATTTTCATCGATATATTTTTCCGGAACCATAATTTTGTAACCGATTTTTGCCCGCATTTCTGACATAGACATACGATTCTTTGTTACCCACTTCTGGAATTTTAATTCATTATCCTGAAGCTCGGTACAGTCTTTTTCGGTGATTTTTAAGATGTTTAATAAGCCATCCATATCACATTTATTGCGGCTGTCACTTTCCAAAAGATAACAGTACAACGCCCTAAATGCCAGTTCTCTTGCCGAATATTCTTTATCAAAGGTCCATTCGTAATCGATAACCGTCCACTCATCGCCATTTACAAGGATATTCGAGAAAATCAAATCATAATCCGAAACTTTCGCCGTCTCATTGTAGGAAATACGCTCGTAATACTCTGAAAACAGCTTGTTAAAGCCTTCCCGGTCATCTCTTTCAAGACAGCTGTCCAAAAGTTCGGAAAGCATCACACCTTCCACATATTCAAACGTTGCCACCGGTATTTCATCAATATATTCAATTTCACAGCGGTTCAGCTTCAATCTGCCGCCTTCATATTTTTCACACAGTTTATCGTAGGACTCCTTCATAGAAAGAATGTGCGCATAAGCGTCCTTGCTAATCGGATATTTTCGCACAACCTTCTTATCATCCACGATTTCCATTACGGTTTTAATCGCGTAATCCTTTGCCCTGTCGTTGCTGAATCTGGCATATTCCACATCCACATCGTCTCCGATGATTACCATATAGGAATTTGAGTACAACCAGAACAAATCATCCTCTATAATACCGTCAAATGCATTCTTTTCATCGAAGAGAAGCATTCGGTCCATATCGAAATTTCGAAGATTATTTGACAGTTCTCCCTTTTTTGGCAGATGCTTATCTGAGAAAATCGTTGTTGGGAACTTATAGTCCGGGTATGGATAGTAAAAATGATATTTTTTCACTCCACACTCTTTCATAATTTTCTCAAGACCGTTTCTTGTAAAGGTACGCACACCGCCTCCTGCAGCATAGTTTTCAATGCCTGCAAAATAACCGCCTACGTGGTCTTCCTTACAGCCTGCAAAATATTTAAGCCCGAACTTGTTTTCAATGGCAATAACAAGTCTTCCGCCTTTTTTCACGTGCTTTTTCAAAATATTTAAAAAGTCGTGGTATGGCTTTTCGGAGCCCATATATCCCTGTCCATATTCAAATACGCCGATAAGACACACATAGTCAAAATCTGTATCCAAATCCGGCTCAATGTCTTTAAAATTGCCCACATGGATTGTCACATTGTCACAATCCGCATTTTTATATGCATTGATTGTGCTACGTTTTTTCGATAAATCCACACAGGTAACACTGCCGGCTTTTCTGGCAAAGGCACCCGTAATGGCACCGCAGCCTGAGCCTACTTCCAAAACCTTATCCGTTTTCTTAATCGGAAGCCAGTCTACAATATTTTCACGCAACGCCGAAAGATGATACAAAAGTGGCCAACTGCCTCTTTCTTCAATCACTCCCTGGTATTCTACCGGTGACAAATCCCTTGCAATCCGAAGAAGTTCGTCTTCCACGTCACCGTCCGTATAAACATCCTGTCCTTCATAATGCTTAAGGTTTAAGGTAATATTTCCAATTTTCTCTATTGTTTTTTGTTCAGACATATTTTTTCCTCATTTACCTACTTTACTTCTATCGCAGAATTCATATCATAAAATCCCACAGTATCTTTATCCGAAACAACCGTAATATTTACAACGTCATACAGTCTGTGATACACCTGAAAATCACAGCCGTCAAAGCCCGTCACCCCAAGTGACAATAAATATTCTCCGCCCTGTAAGTTCATTTCCTGGGTAAAGGTAACCTGCTTTCTTTCGCCCTTTTTCACCGATTCCAAAAAAGTTTTTTCATACATAGTATTAGTACCGGTAATTTCCGTACCCTTGATATTTTTAATGGAAAACGCAAAAATCGGTGCGGCAATATCTTCCTTAAAATCCACATCCATATGAATGGTAAATTTGCTACCCTTCATAATCGCCGTGGTCGGCACATTCCTGTCATCTATAATACCGTAGTTTTCAATCACTGCGGATTTATCACCATATTCCAACAGATTTGGATTAACCGCTTCTGTTTTGGAGGCATTTTTCTCATCCGCCTCACTGTACTGTCCAACCAGTACTCGTTTGTAGGCATCAATCATTTCCTTCGGCGACCCTTCCCCTAATTTGACACCCTGATTTAAAAGCACTACCCTGTCACAATACTTGCTGATACTGCTAAGGTCATGGCTTACAAACAAAATGGTTTTACCCATTTTCTTAAATTCATCAAATTTCTGGTAACACTTCGCCTGGAAAAATACATCCCCTACCGACAAAGCCTCATCCACAATTAAAATTTCCGGGTCAATATTGATGGCTACCGCAAATGCAAGACGCACAAACATACCTGAAGAATAAGTCTTGCAGGGCTGATAAACATAATCGCCGATATCTGCAAATTTCAATATACTGTCTAATTTTTCATCGATTTCCTTTTTGGAAAATCCCATCATCGTACCGTTCAAATAAATATTTTCAATTCCGTTATATTCCATATTGAAGCCGGCACCGAGTTCCAAAAGAGCTGAAATTCTTCCGTTTACGGTAATATTACCCTTTGTAGGATTTAAAACCCCTGTTATCATTTTGAGGATTGTAGACTTTCCGGAGCCGTTTGTACCGATAATCCCCACGGTTTCCCCCTGATAAACAGTCATATTGACTTCTTTTAAGGCATACTTTTCTTTATATCTTTTCTTCTTCGTCAGACTGAATGCATCTCTTAATCTGTCCGACGGTCTGTTATATAGTTTATAGATTTTATCTACGTTTTCTACACAAATGGCTACTTTCTTTTCGCTCATAGCTTACTCCATTCCGACTTCTATAATACATCTGCAAAATGAACTTTTAATCTTTTGAACACAAACGCGCCAAGTACAAATAATAAAGCGGTTACTACCCAGAAATAAATGGTTCCCGGTATATCTTCAAAAAACCACTGATTACCATATACCGCATTACGATACCCCTGCACTACATATACAAGCGGGTTTATACTCATAATCTTTTGCATGGTAGGACTTAACATATTCAAATCCCACAAAATGGGAGTCGCCCACATTCCAAGCTGCAGTCCGATACCGATGATCTGCTGTAAATCCTTAAAAAATACAACTACTGCGCTGGTCATAAAGCAAAGTCCCAAAACCAATACAAACAAACAAATAGTATAATAGATAACCTGTAGCGTATACAACGTCGGAAAATATCCGTACAGACAGGCTATCACAAGAAGCACAGCCGCAAAAAATATGTGTGTAAAGCTTGCCGCAATGACCTTGATAAGCGGCAAAATACTGATTTTAAAAACAACCTTTTTAACCAAATAGGTATATTCCAAAAGTGCACTTGTCCCGTTTGATAAAGCTTCCGAGAAGAAAAACCACGGCACAAGCCCTGCAGTCAGATAAAGCACATACGGCACTTCCACACCGCTTGCTACAAGCTGCGCTTTTGTCTGAAACACTTTATCAAACACAATCCAGTACATAAGCACTGTTACAACAGGCTGGACAAACGCCCAGATTTTTCCCATATAGGAGCCTGCATATCTCTTTTTAAAATCATTTGCTGCCAGTTTCCAGATAAGCTGTCTGTTTTGCCACAGTTCCGAAACCAGCCCGATCGGATTTATCTTTTTTGATTTTTCCATAGTTATCTCCAATAGCTATTACGCCTGTTTTCCCTGATTTTTTATGTAATCGCCGATACCCTTCCAGTTCTGGTCTTTTTCTGATAATGTCAATTCCATATCTGTAGGAATAGGCCATTCAATACCAATTTCCGGGTCATTCCATAAAAGTCCGCCTTCGTCATTCGGATGATAAAAATCAGTGCATTTATAGCAAAATTCCGCATAATCGGACAATACTACAAAACCATGGGCAAATCCCTTTGGAATAAAGAACTGTTTTTTATTTTCAGCCGATAAAAGTACACCGTGCCATTGTCCAAAGGTTTCTGAGCCTTCTCTTAAATCCACTGCCACGTCGAAAACTTCTCCCTTTACCACACGAACCAATTTGTCCTGCGGGAAATTAATCTGGAAATGAAGCCCCCTTAAAACACCTTTTTTGGATGCTGACTGGTTGTCCTGCACAAACACTTCCGGTATTCCTGCTTCCTTAAAATCATTGTAATTATATGTTTCCATAAAATATCCGCGTTCATCACCAAAAACCTGAGGCGTTATCACCTTTAAGCCCTCTATTTTTGTTGCTTCCACCGTTATCTTACCCATATTTATTTCTCCTTTATCAACTTATCATTTACCCATATAACTGATATTCAAATCAACATTTCCTTCAATGCCATCAATTTTACCTTTGGATGTATACTGCCACATATCATAGTATCCGCTATAAAGTGGCGTACTACGGTATTCAGCAAGCCAGATTCTGTATTTATCCAGTTTCTTCACATCCAGATTGGCATTGTACCAACTTCTGCTGGCATAAACACCCGGTTCATAGCCCGCATTATCAATTGTTTCACAAAATGCCACGCAGACCTTCGTTCTTGTTTCCATATCCAAAGAATCCGCTCTGCCATCGCCTCCGGCGCCTTCGGAATCAATAACTACCGGATAATCCAGTTCGTATCCGTCGCAAAGTGCAATAACCATACTGGCTTCTTCCACCGCTTCTACTTCGTTAACCGCCTGCGTAAAGAAATATACTCCAACCTTCAATCCGGCTCTTTTTGCGCCCCTGATATTTGCAAGGAAGTTAGGGTCTTCTACAAGCGCTCCCGTCTGTGAGCCTCGATAGCCTGCCCGAATCATTACAAATTCTACTCCGGATGCTTTTACCTTATCCCAATCAATATCGCCCTGCCACTTGGACACATCGATACCAAACTGCTGGGTTGAATCCGTTGTATGCTGCTTCTTGATTTCTGTATTGTCGGAATCCTCTCGGGCACTGTTTTTTCCGGTATCTTCCTTTGTGACATCAATTTCATCTTCCGTTTTGATGAGCAGGGAAATGTCGTCAATTGCCACATATTCCACGCGTTCTTTTACGCGGATTTTTGTACTGTTCGCAGGCACCAAATAGCCTTCAATTTCGTTTAGCGATACCTTGTATTCCCCGGCCTTTAAATCTGCAACATATATTATTCCGTCTTTATCCAAATCCTTGTATTCGCCCACATCCTCCACAGTGACATAAAAGCTTTCGCCTGTGACCAATTCACCGAATAAATCCACAACCTGGATTCTTAAATCCTTTTCAATGGATGTTACTATCATTGACAATTTATTGCTGTTATATAAAGAATTCCAATCATAATCATTTTCTTCTTTATCGAAAAATGTATCATCGTTTAGAAATCCCTGTAAATCATTACCAATTTGGCCATCCGGGCTTTGGGCAGTTTCACCATTTTCCTGCGATGATGTACCGGCCGGCTCACTCCTTTGTCCAAAAAGCTCTCGCCAGTTGGCAATTACAACAATAGATGCTACACAAAGTATTGCCATTATGCAAAAAAGTATTGCATTTTTCTTAAGTTTAGAGTCCATTCGCAACCTCTACCAAATATTGTCCGTAAGCAGTTTTCATAAGTGGCTGGGCCAGTTCCAAAAGCTGCTCTTTTGTTATAAAACCACGTTTATACGCAATTTCCTCGATGCAGGATATATATAACCCCTGTCTTTTCTGGAACGCTGCCACAAAATCCGCCGCCTCAAGAAGCGCATCGTGATTTCCTGTATCTAACCATGCAAAACCTCTTCCCAAAGTCTCTACATGTAATGTTCCTCTTCTTAAATATTCATTATTGATGCTTGTAATTTCAATTTCGCCGCGGGCTGACGGCTTCACATTTTTAGCAATTTCCACTACGTCATTGTCGTAGAAATAAAGCCCCGGCACAGCATAATTACTCTTTGGATTTTCCGGTTTTTCTTCAATGGAAATAGCCATACCGTTTTCATCAAATTCCACTACACCGTATTCTCTTGGATCTCTTACATAATAACCAAAAATTGTCGCACCTTTTTCTCTGGCCACTACCTGTTTTAATACCTTTGAAAAACTCTGTCCATAGAAAATATTGTCGCCCAAAATCAATGCAACACTGTCATCACCAATAAAATCCGCACCGATAATAAACGCATCAGCAAGTCCTCTTGGTGTTTCCTGAATAGCGTATTCCATCTTAAGTCCCAGGTCGGAACCATCCCCTAACAATTCCTTGAAAGTGGGTAAATCCCTCGGCGTGGAAATAATCAGAATTTCTCTGATACCGGCCAGCATCAAAATAGACAACGGATAATATATCATCGGTTTGTCATATACCGGCATTATCTGTTTTGAAATTGCTTTTGTAAGCGGATACAATCTTGTACCCGAACCCCCTGCTAAAATAATACCTTTCATATCTTTTCTCCTAATTTTATATGTTTCCAAATACGCACGAAAGAAGACTTACCCCATTTCGGGGTAACCCTTCTTTTTTTACGCACTATTTATACATTTCTTCGTAATATTTCTGGTAATCACCGCTTGTGACATTTTTCATCCATTCTTCGTTTTCAAAGAACCATTTGATTGTAAGCTTGATACCTTCTTTAAACATTGTTTCCGGTTCCCAACCGATTTCGGCTTTGATTTTATCCGGAGCAATGGCATATCTTCTGTCATGACCTTTTCTGTCTTCCACGTAAGTAATCAAATCTTTGCTTACCAGCGCTTTTCTCGGGTCATCATCCGGAAGCATTTCCTGCAATGTATCCAGAATAATATGAATAATTTCAATATTCTGTTTTTCATTGTGGCCGCCTACATTATAGGTTTCAAAAAGTCTTCCCTGCTCCTGAACCATATCAATCGCCTTAGCATGATCCATAACATACAACCAGTCTCTGACATTCTTACCATCACCGTAAACCGGTAATTTTTTACCCTGAAGAGCGTTGTTGATAATAAGCGGAATCAATTTTTCCGGGAACTGATAAGGTCCATAGTTGTTGGAGCAATTTGTAATGTTCGCCGGGAATTTGTATGTGTCCATATACGCTTTTACAAGCATATCCGAACTAGCCTTACTTGCTGAGTACGGGCTGTGTGGTGCATATGGAGTGGTTTCATAGAAATATGTTCCGTCATCTTCCAATGAACCATAAACTTCGTCTGTAGAAACATGAAGGAATTTTTTATCCGCTTTGTATGTTCCGTCCGGAAGTTCCCATGCTGCTTTCGCACAATTCAACATAACTGCTGTACCCATCACGTTTGTATTCACAAAAACTTCCGGGTTACGGATACTTCTGTCTACATGACTTTCCGCTGCAAAATGCACAACTCTGTCAATATCATTTTCTTCGAAAATCTTTGAAATCGCCGCTTTGTCCGTGATATCTGCGCGTACAAATGTATAATTTTCACGATTTTCAATATCCTTTAAATTTTCCAGGTTTCCTGCATATGTCAGTAAATCCACGTTGATAATTCTGATACTATCCCCATATTTTTCAAACATATAGTGAATGTAGTTTGATCCGATAAAACCGGCTCCGCCTGTTACTAAATAAGTTCTCATTTTTTTCCTCCGAATTTATGTGTCTGTTACCTGAATTTAATATCCCAAGTAGCTTAAGTTAAGGTCTACGTGTCCGCTGATACCCGGCACACTACCTGAATCTTTATACTGCCAGATTTCATATCTGCCTGTGTATGTGGGTGCTGCTGCATATTGTGCAAGCCAGATTTTGTAACTGCCAAGCTGGGATGTATCAATTTTACTTGTCAGCCATGTTTTATTTGCATAAACACCTGCTGTGTATCCTGAATTCTGGATTGTCTGGCAGAACGCCTTACATACGGCTGTTCTTGTCTCTTTACTGATATTATCAGCTCGTCCACCCGATGCTTCCACGTCGAGGAAAATCGGATATGATATCTTATAGTTCTTAACAAGACTTAATACCATAGATGCTTCCTGTACCGCTTCTACTTCATCAATTGCCTGTGAGAAGAAGTAAACACCAACTTTTAATCCGGCCTTTGTAGCACCTTCGATATTTGCTTTGTATTTTGGATCTTCAATCAATGCGCCCGCTGAAGAGCCACGATAACCGCAACGGATAATAACATAATTTACTCCGGATGCTTTTACCTGATTCCAATCAATAGTTCCGTTCCATTTTGAAACATCAATACCCATAATACCTGTTGTACTTGTCAGAACACCATCTGAATCAAATACATATTTTGCACCCATAATAACCTGTTCACCGGTTACTTTTTTATTATCTGCTGTATAATAATAGGTTTTTCCATCTATTGTCTGCCAACCCTGATATTTGTATACATCTGTATAAATGTAGAACTTAGCATCTGCCTTTTCATAATCAGCCGCAGTTGCTTTCACATATTTATCACCGTTTAAAACATATACTTCTGCACCGCTCTTAGTTTTAAGTACTACACCTTCCTTGATTGTAATATCGCATACCGCTTCTACTTTTACGGTATTCTCCGTATTTGTTGCTGTTATTTTTACACTACCTGCTTTTAATGCAAGAACTTTTCCGTTTTCATCTACGGTAGCAATGGTGTTGTCGGATGTTGTCCAGGTAACCTTGCCGTTTGATGCTGCGGTATAACCTTCTACTGTAGCTTTCAGTGTTTTTTCTTCACCCACCGTCATTTCCAGTTTTGTTTCATCTAAAATCACTTTTCTGGCCACTTCCGTAACCGTAACACTACAATCTATTTTAACGGTTTCACTGCCGTTTTCAATTAATGCTGCTGTGATAATTGCCTTTCCGGCTTTTACCCCCGTAACCTTACCGCCTGTTACAGTAGCAATTGTTGTATCCGAAGATGTCCATTTTACACTAACACCTTCTGCCGGAGTCGTAGTTGCCTTTAATGTAATTTCTTTGCCGATTTCTACTTCCGCAATGGTTTTATCCAAAGTAATGGAAGCTGCTACCGAAGCTGTCTTTACCGTAATACTACATGTAGCTGTCTTGGTATTGTCAGCCTGACTTGTAACCGTTATAGTCGCTGTTCCTGCTTTCACACCTGTAACTACACCGTTTGCATCTACCGTAGCAATTGCATTATCTGAACTTGACCATGTAACAGCCTTATTATCATGTCCTGTTACGGTTGCAACAAGACTCACCGTTTTTCCAACCTCTACTTCACCACTTGTCTTATCCAATGAAACTGCCACTGTCTGTACCGGAGCTGTTACTGTCACTGTACAAGTTGCTGATACAGCACCGCTTGTTGCTGTAATAGTCGCGTTTCCTGCTGCTACACCTGTAACATTGCCACTTGCATCTACTGTAGCAACAGCATTATCTGAACTTGCCCAACTAATTGCGCTTCCATCCGATGCGGTCGCCGTCAAAGTTGTGCTTTTTCCTACAACTACCGATATGGTAGATGCAAGACCGTTAATTGTCACAGTAACCGGATTCTGCAGTTCTTTCTCCATCGACATCATCATTATCACATATCTGCCGTCGTTACCAAGTGCTCTGGTTGTTGCAGTAGGTGCAACGATATCCGCTTTTTTCACTTCTACATAGTCTTTGCCGCCGGCTTCCACCTTACTCGGCACCCATGCCACAGTATCCGTCAGTGCAGACTCTACCGTATTTCCAAGCTCTGTGTCTTCTTTTGATGCATCAATTTCAGATTCATCTTTGATTTCATCCGATACATCTACCTTTTCATAAGCAATTTCTTTTTTAACGGTAGCCGTCTGTGTGGTTGTATCCAGTATGTATCTTTCATAAATTTCACCTTCTAATTCTTTTAAGGTGACTTTATAGTTTCCACCCTCGATATTTTTGTAATAAATAATTCCGTCCTTATCTTCATCAATCCACTGAAGAGTTTTTCCCGACGGGCTTTCCAATTCAAGTTCAAAAGGGATTCCTGCAATCAGCTTGCCGGTTCTTTTATTGGTAAATTTAATTTTTAAGTCTTTCTGGATAGAAGTAAAATTCATTTTTACCACGATGGAAGAAACATTGTCGTCCTCCTCTTCTTCCTCTTCTTCCTCCTCTTCCACTGCATTGAGCGCGTCTATCCTTGACATAGTCGCATCCGTAACAGCCAAAAGACCACTTTCACCAATTAATGTAATGTTATCAAGATTTTTCCCCGAATCAGCAAACGCCGTAAGTTGTCCTTCTGATGCGCGATATGCGGAAAACACACCAAGCGCCACTATTGCAAGTACTAAAACAACAACTCCCAAACCGGCGATAATTCGATCCATGGTATCCATATGTACCAGCCTGTCCACAAAACCCGCAAAAAATCCGACTTTTTCCTCGTCCTCTTCTTCGTCTTTTTCCGATGGTTTGGAACGTTCAAACGCCTCCTCCGAATCATCATACTCTTCTATGATTTCCTCCGGTGCCTCATCCGTTTCTACATCTGCTACCACCGGAACCACATAAGGATCTTCCTGCATAAATTCTTCATCAAGTGCCGCCATTTTTACATCTACTTCTTCAGCATCATAGTCATAATCATCTTCATCTATGTCTGTTTCAAGTTCTTCTATCGGCATCTCTACATCTATATCAGCATAAACTGCATCTTCCTCATCCAAATCCATAATTTCCATATCGTCTAAATCAGTGTTTCTATAATCTTTTTTCAACTTATGAAGACTCCTTTCATTTTTGCAATTACGTATTATTATACCATTCCTACACACATCTTTCAAGAAAATTAAGGCATAATACTGTCTGTAATTTTTTGGTATTTCCTACAAATTATTGTCGTTTTTTACCGAGGAATTATTTTTGACAAGTTATACGAAAAATGCGACAATATTTTTACATTTTTGAAACAAAAAAAGGGGATTTCTTTGTTATGATGTATATACACTTTTGTAAAAAATGCCTGAGGCTGCATATCTTAAACGGACACAAAACCATCTGTCCCGCCTGCCAAAGCAGCCTGACAGAATTGAAGTTCTCGTACCTTACTTATGTAGAAATGAACGATATCGAACGTACCCTTCTACTGGAACAATTAAAAACCGATGACGGGATTAACCGTTTTTCCACCACATATAGAATGCAAAAATACAATAAAAGTTTCAAAGATTAGAATATTAAAGTTTTATGAATTCTTCCTGTCAAACTGGACAAAATAATCTACAAATAGTAGAATATTATAGATTTCATTAACAGACATCCTGTGACAAAGGAGATTTTATGAAAAAAATACTTATGTTTTTAAAGAAACTTAATCCGCATATTGTTATTCCGATTCTGATTGTTCTTGCAATTGCAGGAACTGCCTTCTTTATTGCAAAATGGGCAAAAGGTGTTGATTCGGAATACGACCGTGATTTGGTAGAAGACGGATATGATATTGAAGTTTTGGACCGTGTATACTATATGTATCCCGAAAACCTTGCAGACCATACACCAAACGAAACCAAAAAGGTCTTGTGTTTTGGCAACGCCCCATTTTCGGACGACAGAGATTCCAATAATAACTTGTGTACTCTGATTGCAAAAGAAACCGGCGCCGATATCGTGAACCTTTCCATCCCGGACTCGTATCTTTCTATGGGTAGCCCGGAAGGAAACATATCCGACCCGCTGGATTATTATACCTTTTACTGGCTTATGTGCTTTGCTTCCCTCGAGGACAAAGAACAATTGATTCAGGGCTACAACAATTTAGGCCGGGGCACTTCTGAAATCGGCGATTACGTAGTAGATTATTTATGTAACATTGATTTAAATACAGTAGATTCCATTGTTCTGATGTATGATGCATCCGATTATTTAATCGGCCGAATCAAAGAAACACCGGAAAATGTATCAAACCCAAGAACATTTTGTGGCAATATGTTTGCCGGAATCGAACTGATAGAATCCTTATATCCGCACATTCAAATCATTATTATGTCGCCGACTTATGCCTATGCAATTGATGAAAACGGCGAGTATATAAGTAGCGATATCATCAAAGTAGAAGGCGAATCCTTATCTTCTTACGCCATAACCCAGTTAAATCTGTGTCAGGTGGCTGAAGTAACTTTTATTGATAATATTTACGGTACTGTTCATGCAGATAATGCCGATATGTATCTGACCGATAATGTACATCTGAATCCGGAAGGAAGAAAATTGGTTGCCACACGTTTTTCAGAGATTTTCAAGGCAACCTGGGACAGATACTACGAGCGACTCGAAGCTGAAAAATAATACACAAACAAAGAGGGTAACCCAAAGTCATTCTTTTGGATTACCCTTATTTTTTACCAGAATCTCGGATCATTATTTTCATCCAGATAAACAACATACCCTTCCGATTCATAATATTTTTTCCATGCTTCTTCTTCCAAATCCCCAATTAACTTTGCCGATTTCCTGAGCACGACAAAATGACATCTATTTGCCCGAAGCTGCTCTGCCAATTCTTCTGCATCAATCTCTTCGGACTCCATAATTTCATACAGCGGATGCCACATAATGGTTCCATCCGGCCTTAGAAACATCTCACGTCCATACGGCATTTGAATAAAAGCAGTATACTGTGTCACATACATCAGCATTTCCGAAGGAAAACATCCAACCACTTCTCTTCCTTCCACAATGATTTCATCACAAAGTTCTACCACAGCTGCCGGTATATGTTCCGGATTTTCAGCCTTTAGAAATCCCTGATTATTATATAAATAATCTCCGCTTATAACTATCACTGCCAAAACACCCGCAATTGCAAGATATCTTTTTATCCCTTCAATTTTCTGTAGCAGCAAAACAGCCGCATACGCAATAATAATCAGCATCGGTATGCTCCAGAGCATTCGCCAAAAGACTTCTTCCTCTGAAAATTTTTCCAAAAATATCACAACCAGCGGACAAAAAAACATTAAAAGAATACAAATTGGCAGACTCACCAAAAGTCTTCTTTTTTCTTTACTCTTTTCTTCAAACCACAGATACCCTAAGGCTATCAGAAAAAGCGTCACAATCATACCCTGTCCACTATATTGTTTAAATAACAAAATTGCAGTTTCCATCTATTTCTCCATTATCTGATCATTAAATAAAGCACCGCCATCAGAGCACTCGGCACACACGTGAGCGCCAGTGGAAACAGTTTTTTCCAATCTTTTTTTCCAAAACAGATGCACAAGCTCCCCAGCATAACCATACATGGGTATATAAAATTCCCCATAGTTGTAAAAAGTGCGGCCACCAAACCATTGCAACCAAGCAAAACATAACAGAGCACCCGTTCTCTCTTTTTACCATCCATCTTCTTTGCCAGAAGTAACAATAAATAAAAGGCAAGCGGAAGCGCAAAGCTTCCCAAAGAGGCTTTCCCCTGTCTTGTCCTGGTCATAAGAAAGGTTTCCATAGAATACACGGAGTAATTACCAAACATAAACAACACCGATATCAGTAACATAAAAAGCGAAACTTCTCTTTTTTCCCCGAAAAGTTCTTTTGCAATCAGGTAATAAATTCCGTACGCAAACAAGATAAAGCATACCGGCAAAACACTATGCGCGATTGTCACAGCCGATATATTGCTCATCCTGCTCAAAAAAGAAATCAAATACGGAAATGGTGCAAGACAATGTCTGGAATCAAATCCGGAATATGCTCCTGTGTAAGGAATTTTGCTATACATCTCAGAAACATAAGTGCCATACGTTGCAACTCCGACATAATATGCATCATCTCCGTCAGGATATGCGAGACGCAGTGTCTGCACCAGCTGGAATACAACTATCAGCCCAAACAAAATCCACAACACCATACACTCTATTTTCTTTTTCTTATCTTCATCCGTTTTTATCACCTGTCCATTCACGAACGAAACGTTTTTCCTTCTCACCTTAGACCAGACAAACAGTATCACGCCTACCCCGCCAAGCACCAGCGTACCATAGGAAAAATGTGTACACACCAAAATAAAATTATTCACCGTAAACATATTGATCACGGTCAGCACCTGAAATATGGCCAAATAAACAATCAGCCCAAACAAATAACTCTTTAGAAGTACATTCGTTTTAACCTGAAAGCAGGTTGTTATAAGCGCCCCTACGCAAAGCGGCACAAGTCCTATCCAAAATAAAATACTTAAAATGCCTGGAATCATTGAGCATTCCTTTCTTTGTAATCATCCAAAATATATTCTGAAACAGCTTTTGCATACTCCGTGCGACCTTTTTTGTTCAAGTGCGTCGCATCCTCCAGATATAACTTTCCGTTCCATTCATTTGTAGGCAGATTCTCATACTGGTTTATAAATATCAGTCCATACTCATCTGCAACCGACTTAACTGCCTTAACATAATCCATTCCGACACCACCACCCAAATCATTGGTATCACTATCCTCTTCCACAATACCATAGGAATAAAACTGGCAGTAGGTCTGTCCAATCAATACAAGCTGTAAATCAGGGTAATTTTCTTCAAAAAATTCCACGGCATAAGTCAACGCACCCTCATACGTGTTGATATCCGTCTTCTCATCCGAAGCGATGGGTAACCCTTGAAAATAATCGTTCAATCCATAAGCAATGACCAGATATTCCGCATCTTCAAACACCTTACTGTCTACAAAACCTAAATTTTCTCCGTTTTCAAGTGCCTTCACAATCTGCATAAGACTGAGCGAACTTAGATTTTCCTCCATTGGCGTATCCATGGTTTCCGTAGCTGTTGTACCCGGGATTGCATAATTGACAACCGTTGCGCCTGTCATCTTTTCTACCAGGGCTGCAATTCCGGTATCATCTGTTACCAGGCCCCAGATACTGTCACCGAGGCATACAATTTTCTTTCCCTCAAGCAAATCACTTTCTTTAAAGTCCTTTTTCAAAACCGAAATTCCCAAAAACAGGACCAAAACAGCAAGGACACCGCCTCCTGTTATCATCCACTTTTTCTTATCAAATACAGGCTTTCTTTTGATGCTATTATCCCTGCCCGTTTTCTCCTTAAATATATCTCCGCCAAGGGCAAACACAGCAAACACTGCTATATTGAACAATCCATATCTGTAGTCCACACCCTGCACATTTGCGATGCTATACCACATCCCCTGATACAAAAGAACTCCGGCAAAAAATAAAAATTGTTTTACCAACGCCCTCTTTGTCAGAAGTTTCTGACGTACAACCCGTAATACTCCAGCAAAAGTCAAAACAAACATCGATACAAATCCAATACAAAAATAGTTATACGTCATCTGTGGACTTTTTGCGCTCATCATACCATACAAAGTTGAAAAAGATGAGCCTTCTTCTCCCATCAAGTATTTCATAGTGGAGTAGGGGGCCAGAAGATAGCCGGCACAATCATTTAAAACAGCGCCAAATATAGCCTTCTTGTTATAAGACAGCTGATTCAAAAAAGACTCCATATATAATTCATTTGCCCTATCAAATCCCACTTCCCGATCTACTTTCGGACCAATAACATAAATAATCTGTTCCGCAGAAGCATCGCTCTCCATAGCCGCATATTGGTCTACATAAGTTCGGATATCTACCGGTAAAAATCCGTATTTAATTCCAAGCTCCGGCCATAAAGTCCTCTGAAACAAAACCGAACTTACCGTTCTTTGCATTCTGCCTCTGGCGCCTGCTTCTGCCACACTGTTTAAAGTGCCAAAGGCCATAAAAAACACAAGTACAATGGCAAGTAACAAACAAATCCTTTTTCCAATGTGAAGCAACTTTCTGTTTTTGAAAAAATATGCTACGCCAAAAATACCAATTGGCACGATCCACATATATAAATCATCCGGCACATTGAAAGCTGCTAAAACATACGCCAAAAACAACCAAATCCACGTAACGCCCCGGCCCAATCCTTTCCAGAGCCGTACCATAGCCCCGATGATTACAAAACCAAATGCCGCCTTAAAAGCAAATGGCGACACCATCAATATCGTTTGCATAACCATCGGAAAACTTATAATATAAGCCGTCGCAATCCATACCTTTTTCCCTTGGAAAAAAGTTTTTACAAAATAGCAGACCGCAACCGCCAAAAAAAGCAGTTGCACCAAATGCGCCACCAGATAATATCCTATCCCAAACAGACTTTGAACACCCAGGCACATCCTGATAAATAACGGATACAACACTCCCGTATATTCATCAAACAAAAGCCCTCTTGCTACGTGTACCATCTCTTTTGTTTCCGGATAGACGATATATTCCGTAAAATTACAAACTAAATAGACGGTTCCCGACACAACCTGTGCAAAAACCGCTATATAGAGAAAATACTTTATTAAATTACGTAAAAATAAACGTACCGAATCCATCATAATTTATTTATTGTAAAATTCTTTCACCTTGCTGATAATATAATCCACCTGTTCCATTTCAAGACCGTAATACATCGGAAGACGAGCCAGTCTCTCGCTTTCCTTTGTTGTATATTTATCTTCGCCCCTGAATTCGCCAAACTTAAGTCCCGCAGGTGCTGAATGAAGAGGGATGTAATGGAACACACACATAATACCGTTTCCCTTAAGGAATGAAATGAGTTCTGATCTCTCCTCTAAATCCTTCGCCTTGATGTAGAACATATGCGCATTATGTACACAGTCCTCCGGCACAAAAGGCAACTCAATTTTTCCCGCTTCCTTTAATTCCGAAAGCCCTTCATAATAACGGTTCCAGATTGCAAGTCTTGCATCATTAATTTCTTCCGCCATTTCAAGTTGCGCATACAAATAAGCCGCATTCATATCACTTGGCAAATAAGAGGAACCAAAGTTCACCCATGTATATTTATCAATTTGTCCTCTGAAAAACTTACTTCTGTTTGTTCCCTTTTCACGGATAATTTCAGCCTCTTCTACCTTCGCTTCATCGCGGATCAAAAGCGCGCCACCTTCACCCATACTGTAATTTTTGGTTTCGTGGAAACTAAAACAACCATAATCACCAATGGTTCCAAGAGCTTTGCCCTTATAGGTTGACATAATTCCCTGTGCCGCATCTTCAATAACAACCAGATTGTGTCTTTTTGCGATGTCCATTATGGTATCCATTTCACACGCCACACCTGCATAATGAACCGGAACAATCGCTTTTGTCTTTTCAGTGATAGCCGCTTCAATTTTTGTTTCATCAATATTCATAGTATCCGGTCTGATATCTACGAACACAGCTTTCGCACCTCTTAAAACAAATGCATCCGCCGTAGATACAAATGTATAAGATGGCATAATAACTTCATCGCCCTCTTTAATCTCCGAAAGAAGAGCTGCCAATTCGGTAGCATGTGTACAGGAAGTTGTAAGCAGACACTTTTTTGTACCTGTCTTTTCTTCAATCCACGCATTGCATTTCTTGGTATATTCACCATCTCCGCAAATCTTCTGATTTTCTACAGCCTTTTTAATATATTCCATTTCTTTTCCGGTAAATGGAGGCACATTAAAATTAATCATATTTTTCTCCTATCCCAAACCGCCTTAACGGCCATTTATACTTTTATCAACGAACAATTTCATAAACTACAAATCCATCATTCGAATAACTTTCAACGTAATTATTTTCCTCTAAAAAAGAGTTTAATTTGCATATTTTCTTTTCCCGGCTACTGCTTACAGCTTCCACACTACTATAAATTTGCAAATCTTCTTTGGTAGCTGTATCCGTAATCACCATAGGCAAGTCGTTTGTTTGAATGGAATCTATTTCCGATTCAAACTTCTCATAAGAAAAAGAATCCAAATCCGGCCAGGTTGTGGAAATAGCCGGTTTCATCTCAAAATAAAATGCCACCGACGGAACATTCCCGTATAACAAAACGTCTTCTCCAACCAAATCCTTCTCCACCAAATAATCATTCAGTCCCTGAAGATTCCCGGCATTCTGCTTTGTAGTACGCATTCCGGCCAGAACCTCATTATTTTCCACCTTGCAATCGCGTTTTTCTCCATCCAAACCGTCCCGGAATACAAAACACGCTCCAAACAAAACACTTTGGACAAATACCACCAGCACAAAATAGGCCAATACTGCTTTAATTGGATAAACACTAATTTCTAATTTATTCTTTATCATAACTCTTTTTTCTTCATATATCAAATGTTCGATAATAGAAAGCACTACAGGAGCTACCAAAAAGAGATTATTAATCGGTGAATACAGACCGTTGTTACTTCCAATCGGCGTAATTAACACTATAACAACCGATAAACATGCAAGTAACTTTAGTTCATTTTTCCCCTTCGCAAAAAGCATGGTACTTATACACAATAGTAGTGCCACCATTAAAAAGAGAATTCCCCAAAAGATCATAGAAGAATAGTTTCTATAATCCAGTGTATATTGTTTTCTGTTATAGGCGAGAAATACATATGCTAAAGCAACCAGCAGTACTCCTATTTTTTTAAGTAACAGCAATTTGTCCTTTAAAATCCCAAAAGCCACTATGCCACACACTATGATAACCAACAGACAAACAAACCACTTTTTATACATCAGGTACATATTCAGGCTACCCAGTATCATAGCCAGCGTAGAATAGGAGGTTGCCGTCTCTGTCATTTCAAACAACGCCATAATGCCTTCCACATACGCATCTAGCCCATAGCGCAGGGCTATATAGAGTAGAATCCCTCCCACGCTTATAAAATATCCAAGCATACAAAAGAGTGTATCCTGCACAATTTTTTTGAATTTTTTGTGATAAATTATTCCCCCAAACCATACGCATAAAATCAACGCCACTTCTGCCAGATTTGGAAGACGAACCATAAAATTAAGGCCCAGACACACTCCCGCCATTACAAAATAACGACTTTTTTCCGACTGAAATGCGCAAAAAATAAATAACGCACCGAGAGTAAACAATAAGTATGTCATATAGTTATATAAAAGCGCTGTAGGACACCAACAGAAGCCAAGTGCTATCATTTCCCCTACAAAAACGGTTTCTTTAGACATTTTGCATACGTTCACACACAGATAATATGCCAAAAGAGCAGCTATTGCTTTTACCATTCCGGTATAAAAATTCAGCCCCAACATTGTCTGTCCAAAAGGGAGCTGTGTAAAAAAAGCTCCTACTACATTAGCCAGATATGTTGAAAACTTCCACATATCATCAAGGCTTTGAAGAAAAACAAAATTTCCGTAGTTGTATCCGGTGTCTGTTACCGTAAGTCCTTCTCCAATATGCATCAAAGAAAAAAACACCAAAACTGCCGGAAACAGTATTCTTGTGATATTATTCCATATTTTATTGTTAAATAGCATCTTTGCTCCTTTTAACATAAATTAATTTACTCCCTGCTTTAAACAATAAACTTCTTACAAAATCTACCAAAATACCTACTGTAAATACAACCAAAGCGGCTGCTAATGCCGAAACAACAAGTGATACCGGGCCCTGAACAGTTTCACATCCCAGCCATTTTGGCCACAGATATCTGACATAAATATGTTCATGTAGCAAATATACACCCAACGTATATGGCGCAATTTTACACACAAGAGAAGCAAACCATCCATCCTTTATCTTGAGCTGCTTAAAAAACATAAAAAGCCCTACAGAAGATAAAAACACAAAAATATGATTGTAATGATAGCTTGTTCCAATTAAATGCCCCAATTCCCCGGTTTTTTCATAAACCACTGAAATTGCCAGATTTTCTGCCAGTATCATTGCAACGCCGCCTAAATAAAATATAGCCGCCCATACCTTCTTTTCCAAAAATCTGATGCCATATAAACGAATGTAAGCAGCCACCAGAAACAGGCAAATAAACCAAAGAGCATCATAGCCTCTTTCATCAAAAACAATCTGCACCGGCAATATACTCTTTTCCACACACATAAATGTTACAAAAACAATTACCACAATCTGCAACTGCTTCTTGGACATTGCTTTTACACCCATAGCCAATACCGGAGACAAAATATAGAGCACCAAATAAGAAGTCATAAACCAGTACTGCTCCATCTGGAACGGAAAAAGCTGGACAATCAGATTATAAATACCAAGTTCTTCTTTCCCAATAATTCCAAAGGCCAATGAAAGTGCTGTAATCACAACTGTATAAAACAATACCTGCAACACAAGTCTTGCGATTTTCCCCGGTTTAAATTCACTTTCCACAAGAAAATAACCGCTTATCAATACATACACATTTACTGCAACAATGGATAAACTTTCCAGTATCCATGCTACATAAGCCGTCGTGCCCATATCTGTCGTTATAGTCGGCAACAATTCACCTTTCCCAAGATAATGCAGCATAACTACCATAAGCATAGCTAGTATACGAAGCAATTCTATGTTGGCCAAACGTTTACTCTTTGTCTTCATCCCTAATATTACCTCTTACATTTCCTGTTACATCGCGAATGATATACTTCGGTCTTCCCTTAACTTCCTCATAAATTCTGGCAATGTAATGTCCGATAATACCAAGACTTATCATAATAAAACCACCTACAATAAGAATCAGTAAAATAACCGTTGTAAAACCTTCCTGTGCCGTTCCCATAAAAAACTTCACCAAAGTCTGAATTGCCAGAATAACACTAAACAAAATAGATACCACACCCATAAAGGTAACCATCTGCAACGGCAGGGTACTAAAGCTTGTTACATTGTTTATGGCATATCTTAAAAGACTCTTAAAAGACCACTTTGTAGTGCCAAAGGCGCGCTCCTGTACATCATAATATACTTTTGTGGTTTTAAAGCCAGCCCAGAAGGTAAGGGCTCTGAAGAAGGTATTTCTTTCCTTCAGTTCTAAAAGCACATCCACCACTTTTCTATCAATCAGTTTAAAATCAGAGGATGACTTCATATCCATTTTCATCAGTTTACTCATAATGCCATAGAAGGTATTAGCAAACAGCTTATGAAAAATACTTTCTTTTCCTCTGCTGTTTTTGATTCCTTCCACAATTTCATAGCCCTCCTGCCAGAGTGCATACATTTCGGGAATCACTTCCGGCGGATGCTGCAAATCGCAGTCCATAATAATGCAACCATCTCCACAGGCCAATTCAAGCCCCGCAAAAATACTTGCCTCTTTTCCGAAATTCCGGCTAAACTGAGCACCCTTTATGCGCGGATTTTTCTTGTTTTCGTCAAGAATCGCCTCATACGTTCCATCCTTAGAACCATCACTGACAAAAATAAGTTCATATTCTATCTTCTCTTTTTCCAATAATTCCGATAACACCTTTGCCGTATTCGGAATGTTTTTTTCCTCATTAAAGGAAGGAATGATAATTGAAAGTAATTTCATAAAGTCCTCCGTCTGAAACCTTATTTTTCACTGTAAGGAGTTGTTTCCTTATTTTCTGTCTTAATATATAAAATACCATCAACAACCTTCATGGAATTTGGGGCCGGGAAACTATCCATTTCCCAGTATTCTTTCGAGTTGTAAATTTCTGTCATATTTTCCATCGGCTCCAGATTCATACTGATTCCCAGATAATTTGCAAAAAATGCCTTATAATTCTCGCTTGTATACAAAAGCGTGTCTCCCGTAATACCAAGAAGCTTACTTGTCACATCCCCTGTTACATCTGTGAGCGGATATTCTTTATCGCTAACCACCCCTATCATAGCCACCGGGATTCCCTGATAATATCCTTCTGTCTGTTCCATACGGTCCGCCAGTCTTAAACAGTACGCATACGTCTTCTCATATTTCTTTTCCAAGTTGGAATACGCAATATTGTCGGTTACCACATAGTTAAAAATCATCACCGTAGCCGCCGCGCACAAAATAACACTCGTTATTTTCTCTTTTATCTGCAAATGCTCCTGTATAAAAGCTACCATCACCAGCAAAAGTATAACATACTGATAACGCATCAGTGTATGGTACGAAACATCCGGTAAAATAACCAGTATCACATTGGCCGCCACCGGAACTACCACTATAAGCATTGCCATCACCACATAAAACCACACGGATTTGTACAACTTCTTACGGATACATAATTGTACAAATGCCACTGCAAAAAGTCCCGCAATAACACAAAACGCCAATATAGAGAACACATTATTTACCACAACCTTGCCTGTCAGAATAAATTCAAAAAAGTCCTTATAAAGCTCTGCTACGGTCCCTAATGAAAATTCTGCACTCTCATTACCTCCCTGATAAGAGCCGATTTCCTTCCCCTGCACCAACAATGCTAGTTTCATGATAATATAATACAGCCCAACTCCTATTGCGCCCATATATAGATAATTAAATATAGATTTAATTTTCTCTCTTTTCTCGATTTCTTTCAGTAAAATCTGCGTACACTTATATAGACAAAGCAAAATTGCCATAGGCAGATACGCCTGATAGATTCCCATACAAAGTGCCAAGGCAATGCCGCCCCATAAAAATCCGAATTTTCCCTTTTCAACCAAATATACCGCTAACACGGACAATAGGACCGCCAACATATAGCCGTCCATCGTAAACACATAGGCAAACGTTGAGGTCAACACAGGGAATGTTACCAAAATCCCTGCAACCATCACGCCACCCGATATTTTCTTTATTTCCAAAACTTCCGTAAGTAAAACCGCAGTCACTGCCAAAAGCAGCAGGGACAACAGTCCAATGAGCCAGGGCAGGGAATAATAGGAAGAGAATCCACATGCTACCGACAAAAACCATCTGCCCGAAACAACCATATTCTGATCAAAATAAATGCTGGCAAGTCCATCATGATTCGGAATATCCGAAAGCATAATCGGTAAATGCGTACAAAGCCCCAATATAATAGCCGTAAAGAACGTATACTGCCATATTTTGTTTGCCTTTATCTTTTCTATCATTCTACCTCTCCTAACAAATAATCTGCAATAATATCTGCCACTATTTTTCTGCCTTCATCATTATAGTGCAGACCGTCATATAAATACTCTGAAAAATTATCCGCATTTATATCAATCCCGTGATAAAGATCAATAATTTCTACACCCAGTTCTTTTGCAACTTCCAATTCCGCATTTACATATGCTTCCAGATAACTGCCCCCATACGTGTTTTCATCACAAGGGTAAGCTGTTCCATCCGCTCTAACCGGTGCACAATATGCAGGTGTCACCAACACAATTCTTAAACTCGGATATTCCTCTCTCAACATAGTTATAATCGTTCTCAGAGTACCACAAAATGTATCAGTATCATAGGCATCCACACCATTTTTTATCGTTGTGCCCGCCAGATAATCATTTACACCATGTTCTATAACCAAAATCTCAACTGTATCAAAATCCACTTTAGAAAGCATATCCAATGTATTCTGATATTGTCCTGCATAATCCCTTCTCGCCAAGGTATCAATGGCTGACTTTTGCACTCCGAAATTACGATTACATATGGAAATAGCCAGATTGTACATAGACAATGCACTTTGATACTCCGTTTTCTTTTGATACGAAGTCCCCATCATACTGCCACCGAAAGCCCCATTGAGTACCTTCTTCTCCAGTTTATTTGCAACCATCGACGTAATACCGGATTCGTCACGTACGTTGTCAAAATTACTGTCTCCCAGGAATACAATATCGTACGAATCATCTGTCCCTTTATCATAATCCTTGGTCCATACAACCACTAATGCAAATAAAACAAATGCCGTGGCAGCCGCTATGCACTTTAATAGTCCATTTAGTTTCCTTTTATCCACTTCTTAATCCTTCTTACAACATAAACAAACTTATAATATAAAATAAAAATAATCGTCGATTTTTGCTGAAGCGCAATAAATTTCTTTTCTTCCTGACTAACGCGCTCTATGTAATAAGCGTTTTTTTGAAACTCCGGAAAACATTCCTTCATCGCTTTTCCAAGTGCCCTGACAAAAGATGCTCTGACTCTTTTTACCCCCGGCATATACAAAAACAACGTTTCCCGATAAAACAAATCCATAAAACGATATTCTATTTCATCATAAAATTTGTCTATACTTTTATCTTCTTTTGCCATATTTAGCATAAGACGCATACTTTCCAGTCTATGTACACATCTTTCTTCCGTAATAACATGCATAGTTGATTCATTATGCTGATAATAATAATACAAAGGTTCCTTGACATATTCAAAATGCTTTGCCCGAAGAAATAACCTCGTAGCAATTGCATTATCCTCATAAAAAATCTTTTCCGGGAATCTGATACGCGGCTCTTCTTCAAACAATTCCCGCCTGTAAATTTTAACGGCCATCAAACCCGGATCTACAATAAGACTTCGATACTTATCATCATCCAATATACCAACCTGCTCATCCTTACTATTAGAAACGACCATTCCAACCTCAAAACTCCTTGTCCATGCAAGACAATAATCGCAGCCAACTACATCCGCTCCGGTTTCTTCGGCTTTATTCAATAATTTCTCATACATATCGGATTTTATCCAGTCATCACTGTCTACAAATCCGATAAATTCTCCGCAAGCAATATCAAGGCCTGCATTTTTGGCACCACCCGGTTTCCGGTTCTCCGGTAAATCAATCACCTTAAATTTATCCGGATAATGGTTTTTATACCAGTTCAACACAATTAGGGAGTCGTCTGTAGAAGCATCATTTACTGCAATAATTTCATAGTCTGAAATCATCTGGTTCGTCAGAGAATTCAAACAAAACTCCAATTTTTCTTCCGCTACCGTATTGTAAACCGGCACAATAATGCTTAACTTCATAGACTTCCCTCCTTTTCTACCGTTCTCTTACAACTTTTCCATCTTCAACACGATAAATCATATCGCAATTTTCAATAGTCTGTAATCTATGAGCAATAATAACAAGTGTTTTTTTACCGTGTAATCTGTTAATAGACTCAATAATCGCAGCTTCCGTATCATTATCAAGCGCTGAAGTTGCTTCATCCATAATCAGCACATCCGGGTCATTATACAAAGACCTTGCAATACCGATACGCTGACGCTGACCACCGGATAAACGGATACCTCTTTCACCGATGGATGTATCAAGTCCTTCCGGAAGCGTTTTGATAAATTCATCCAGCTGCGCTTCCTTTAATACTGCCCAAACACGTTCCTCACTGATATTCTCATCTGCCACACCAAAGGCAACGTTACGGCGAATGGTATCATCCAACATAAAAATCATCTGAGGTATATATCCTACATTTTTAAGCCAGCCGTAATAATCCGAATTGATATCTGTTCCATCTGCATATACCGTACCGCTCTGCATTTTTAAAAGCCCCAGCAAAATATCCACAACGGTAGACTTTCCTGCCCCTGTGGTACCAACAATACCGACGGCTTTTCCGATTGGAATTTCCATTTCGGCATGATCAAAAATTAATTTGTCAGTATTCGGATATGCATAAGTAATATCCTTTAATGTAATTGCCTTGTGTACAGGCATTTTTTTCTGGTCTTCTTTCGAAAATTCTATTTTCAAATCCGGATGATTAATCTCATCCTGTAAATTATTACTTACGCCCATTAAAAATGGTTCAAAATATGAAATGTTGTTTAAATATGTGTTCATACGGGTTGCACAAGGCATAAGTCTTACAACTGCTGCTGCAAAAACCGTTAATGTCGGTATCAGTTCTGAAAGAGGAATCCCCATACCGATTAACACCATCATATAAATAACAGTTCCTGATATACATACCGTTTCAATCAATAATCTGGGAATACTTGTGAGCAGTGTATATTTCTGCACCGCATCCACATACCCTTTTCCGCATTTGATATATTCATCAACAAAATACTGCTCTCTTGCAGTAATTTTTACTTCCTTAATGCCCATAACGGTCTGAGAGATAAGTTTAAACAACCGGCTGTAATAATCCTGATTATCTTTACCTGCCTTTCGCATAATCGGCTTAATTGCCTTATTAATAAGTATCATAGTCACTCCCAGCATAACTGAAATCACCAGAGTCATCTGCCAGTCCGATACGATTAAGACAATTGCGATAATTACAAACACAATGATTTCCGAAACAAGCTGCAACGAATTCAAGATAAGCGCATACATATTATTTACGTCGGAAGTAATGGTTCTTTGCACAACTGCTGTGTCCGCATTTAAGAAAAATTCATAGTTTTTGTGCAAATAATTTCTCATCATTCGTTGTGATGTTCTAAACTGATTCGTATAGACAAAATGACACAACGCTTTCTGCTGAATGTATAAATATATATTTTTAACCGCAAAAATTACTGCCATAGCACCTAAAATTACAAGTGTAAATTGTGTCTGGTTACTCATGCCCAGAAAATCATATATTGATTTTACAAGTCCCGGCTTTTCCAGTATATGTTCGTCCATAACAACCTGTACAACCGGCACCACTACAGAAATCCCCATTGCCTCCAATATAGCACCGATAAGCATCATAAATATAATACCTATCATAGTTCTTTTCTGCTTTTTATCCAGCAATACCATTAATTTTTTATAGATTTGTATCATTTTTATCTCCTACTGCAACTTTACTCTCTATACAATCTGCTGATAATGTTCATCTGCACTTCCGCAAGTTGTTTGTGTTTCTTTACAACTACCTGTAAAATCACACCACACATCCAGAAAAGCAGCGCCGCAACTACTATAAATCCGGCTACAATCAAGGTTGGGAAACGTTCCACAAGCCCCGTATTCAAATAATCAATAAACACAGGAACAAACATTCCGACTCCCACCGCTCCAAACAGCAATGCGATACAAGTAAAAAATCCAAGTGGCTTATATTCCCTGAAAAGTTGCACTATCATCCTGAGCACCTTTATCCCGTCACTGATGGTATTCAGTTTGGATTCACTACCCTCCGGTCTGTCGCGATATTCTATCGGCAATTCCTTGATATAAATATTTTTATCCAAAGCATAAATTGTCATTTCCGTTTCGATTTCAAAGCCCTTCGAAATTACAGGGAAATTCTTGACAAACAAAGGACTAAACGCTCTGTATCCTGTCATAATATCCTTCACATTGCCCTTAAAAATTCCGTTAATCAGGCCACGAACGACTTTATTGCCAAAACCGTGGAATTTACGTTTGTTTTCTTTAAAGTAAGTTGTAGATAATCTGTCACCTATGACCATATCCACATTCTTTTCAAGCACCCATTCTGCCATCTCTACCGCGTGTTCTGCCGGGTACGTATCATCTCCATCCACCAGAATATAGCAGTCCGCATCGATATCCCTGAACATTCTACGAACTACGTTTCCTTTTCCCTGCTGATATTCATATCTTACGATAGCTCCGCAATTACGGGCTATTTCGTCAGTCCCATCCTTGGAATTATTGTCATACACATAAATATCCGCTGTCGGTAATACCTTTTTAAAATCTGTTACTACCTTGGCAATTGTCTGACTTTCGTTATAACACGGGATTAACACTGCAATTTTTTTATTATCCATTTTCTTTCTCCATACTAGTATTTTTTATAAATGATAATCGATTCATTCTCCGCCATAACTTTGGCCCCTTTTTCCGAAAGCAGGTTATCTATCTTTCCTCCCGGAATCGTAGCTATATAACGGCTCTGAAGCGTATCGAAATTTTCCAAAATATAATTCCCGTAACAAAGATTGATACCATATTCATCCGGGAATAAGTACAACTGCTGCCACACAAGCTGAACTTCCTTGCCATCCACCTCGTCCGAAAATACCCAGATTACAGTATTTTCATAGGACGGACTTATATCGGATAATTCCAGGTTTTTCTCAAGTTCCTCATTCAATGTCACAAGCTGATTTTCCAATTCCTTTGTTTTATATGGTATTTCATAGTTTACCGGCTCTTTTGCCATTACAATGAACAAAAAGCCGCAAAGAAGGGTTGTAACAATCCACTTCCAAAACTGCTTAGCGCTCACCAGTGACACAAGCAAAATTCCGGTTACAATAAATGCTGACAGGTGTTTACTTCCCTCTGTCATTTTATACATCAAAAGAAGTGCCATCCACATACCAAAGGTGCAAAAGCTAAAATGCACATAAACGGACACATCTTTTTCTTTTCTTTTCCATTTACCGATGGTTGTAAGTACCATCAGAACTAAAATCAATATAAACGCAACAAACAGCGCTCCCGCAGGCAATCCTGAAATAAAGCTTTCGATAAACATCCTGAAAAATTGAATGCCTACGTTAAAAATCTTATAAAGCATGAATTTTATTCCGGCAAAAATACCATCCGTAAAAAACTTTTCAATCCATTCCGTATTGAATAAGACCGTAAAATACTCTGCGCCCAGATAATACTTTATCGCCGCATAAATCACACCCGTCACACCAATAATACCTATAGTGCCGAGCGTACCTGCAACTTTGCGTTTTTTGAACCAGTAATATCCCGGCAAAAGCATAAACAAAATAAAGTAAGGTCTCATCAGCGTCGCCAACGCCGACAAAATAAACATACCGATAATTTTTGCTTTTGAGGCCTTTTCGCAGTAACTGATAGCCAGTCCCCAAAAGACTATAATCAGGAAAAAGCATGTGATTTCCGGCATACACGCAAAGGTATAACGTACCATCGGCGTAAACATTGCAAGCATTATCGTCATTGCAAGCATCTGCCATTTTTTCGGCTTTACAAGATATGTAAACAGAAAAATTGCCAGTGCCATCATCACCATATTACATATCACAGGAGACAGCAGATTCCATCCGAACACAAATCCCCAAATTACCCAGGGCAGAAGCAGTACGGGACTCCACGCCGCAAAGGAAAGCTTTAAGGCATGGCTTTCATTAAATCCATAATAGCCCATCGGATAGCCGTGTTCCAAAATAGCCTCTACCAATTTGTAATAGTAAAGTTCGTCATTCCACGTAGACGACGGAATATACACATCCCATACGCCCTTTCCATCCAAGGCGCAGGTAATAACACATAACAAAACAGGCACCAATCCCATAAGAAGTGCACTAAGTATTCTGTTGTACTTTAAAACAAATGCTTTTATTTTCATTCTTAATTCTTCCCGATTTTTTCTCTGATTACATATTGTGGTGAATTATTAAGGCTTATATAAATTCGTCCGATGTACTCACCTACAAGTCCGAGCATAATCATCAGCATTCCGCCCACAAACAAAATTACACACATAAGGGAACTGAAGCCCATAACCATATTAGGATCCAGCAGCCTTCTTATAAACACATAAATTCCATATGCAAATCCCACAAATGCACAGAAAATACCAATTACAGTAGCAATTCTAAGCGGAGTTACGGAAAATGCGGTGAATCCGTTAAACCAAAGTCCCAGCAACTTTTTCAGCGTATAACCGCTTCTTCCTTCTTCTCTTTCTCTGTGGGTTACTTCCACATTCGCTATATTTTTTGTCGCACGAAGCACCAGTCCGATTACATAAGGATAAGAATTCTGATAACGGATCATATCCTCTACAACAAATCTTTTTACACCAAAATAACTGGAAACAAACAGTTCCTTCGGTTTTCCAAGCATAATTCTGGTCATCAAGTCATTAGCCCTGCTGCCAATATTACGGAAAAGGGAATGCTTTTTGTTTCCATATTTTGCATAAACCGCGTCATATCCTTCTTCCAAAGCCGTAAGAAGCTTGTCCACTTCATCAGCAGGTGTCTGCCCGTCATCATCAAGACAAACCACATAGTCCCCGGTGGTTTCTCTCATACCGGCCATTAATGCTGCGTGCTGACCAAAGTTTTTGGAAAGATTGATACCGGTAACGTTATCATTTTCACTACCTATTTTTTCAATTGTTTTCCAGGTATTATCCGGTGATGAATCATTTATCAAAACAATTTCATAAGTATACTGATTAAGTTTTCCCATAGTTTCCTTTATTTCTGCAATAACACCTTCCAGCGTTTTTTCAGAACGATAACACGGAATTACAAAACTTACTTTTTTCATACTAAACCTCGCACTCTTTTTCATTGAATATTGCCATCAAAACAATATCCCTGTATTTTCCCTGTACAAATACGTCATCCTTCAGGTATGCTTCCTTCACAAAACCTGCCTTCTCATAGCTTTTAATAGCACGCTCATTTTCTGCATACACACGTAACATCAGCTTATGGAGCCCAAGAAATTCAAATGCGTATTCTGCCATCAGTTCGGCAGCCTCTGTCCCATAGCCCATACCAAGGCAATCTGTTTCACCGATAAAAACGCCGTATTCTGCCTTTTTATGTTCCATATCGATGTCCCTGACATAAACGGAGCCGATAGGTCTGTCGCCTTCATTTAGTACAATAATCATCTGTACCACTTTCCCGGTTTCTACCATCGTTTCAATCCACTTTTCATGACTCTCCTTGGTAAAAAGCTTCTGATATATAAATTGGTTTCGAACTTCGTCGCAACTTCTCCACTTTATTATATTATCCGTATCTTCTCTTGTCATCAATCGAAGATAAATTCTTCCATCTTCCATATTTTTCCTCTACTCTTCTTCCCAGTTCCATTCAAATCTTTCAATATCATCTTCTATCAATTCTTTTCCGATTTGAACTTCTATAAAATGTAAATCCTTCGTTGCGTATAACGCATGCTTTTGTCCGGCTACAATATATGCCACATCGCCGCGTTTTACCGTTTTTACATCACCATCTATAAGAAGTTTTCCTTCTCCATCCACAACCGTCCAAATTTCATCCCTGTGCAGATGGCACTGATAACTGATACTTTTGCCTTTTTCAATCATCAAATGCTTCGTCAGGGATTTTGATTTGTCCTCAAACTGCATATAATCCAAAACCCTGTATTCGCCCCAACGTCTTTCTTCATACATCGGTCTTGCTTCCAGTGTTTCCACATAAGGCTTCAGATATGAACTCTTATGTTTATCGGATACCAGAATTCCGTCAGGCGAAGCGGCTATCACCAAATCCTTTGTTCCAAGTGCCACAATCGGAATGGAAAGTTCATTGATAATATGGGTATTTTCACATTCTTCTCCCACAATGGACTTTCCGGAAAGCTGTTCATCCATTTCCTCCGTCAGGGTATTCCACGTTCCAAGGTCCTTCCATGCGCCATCGTATTCCACCATAGCCACATTATCAGCCCTTTCTACGATTTTATAGTCAAAGCTTATACTTTCCAATTTTCCGTAATTTGCCAAAACTCCTTCGTATGTAATATCATCGATTTCTTTCTTTGCCTCACCCAAAACATATCCAATCGTTACGGCAAACACGCCGGCATTCCAAAAAGCACCATTATCAATGAGTTCCCCGGCTTTTTCCTCTGTCGGTTTTTCTTCAAAGGAACTGACCTTATATATTTTTTCCGCTGTCTCCGCCGCATTTTGCGTCATAATATAACCATATTTTGCAGACGGATATGTGGGTTTGATTCCAAGCAATGCAAGATTTGCTTCCTTTTCGGCAACCACCCTGTGCATAGCCTTAAAACATTTAAAATAGTCTTTTTCGGCACGCACATCCACAGGCATAATGAGCACAGCATCCTCTAATGAAGCTTTTCCTTCCTTAATAAGACTAGCACACGCCAACACAATGGCCGGATACGTATTTCTTCGTTCAGGCTCAACTACCAATGAAATATCCTTATCAAGCTGCTTTCTGATGCTGTCGACCTGACCGGATGCGGCAGCAATCGTAATCTTGGCATCAATATCAGCCTCCAAAAGCTGAGAAAACACTTTTTGCAGCATTGATACCGATTTTCCATCTTCTGTTTTTAACACCTTTAAAAACTGTTTTGCCCTCGCTTCATTCGATAACGGCCACAGTCTTTTTCCGCTTCCTCCGGATAATAAAATAACATTCATACCTTAATAATACCCTCTCTTGTCAATCAACTTTTCCCTGAAATTGTCATATACTACAATATTTAATCCCGAATACGCACTTCCTACAGGTTCCATATTCAACATAACTTCGCTTAAACTGCTTCCGCCTCCGCTGACCGGTTCCATATTTTCAAATTTAAAAGCATTATACTTATTCAATTCATGAATCACAACTTCATCCGATTCATTATCCAAAACATGTTTCATCTCTCCATCAGCAAAAACAAATGTTCCACCCATTTCGTACTGTTCCTCTGAAATCCCCAATACTTTTGCATAATTTTTCAATTCTAACGTAGATTGCTTATATATACCTTCAAAAGTTGCGACATAGGTAATGTCCTCCATGCTCTGAAGCATATTCACATATTCCTCAAATGATGTCGTCGCTACAAGCTGTATTTCCTGTTGCACATGCTCATAATGAGTATAGGACATTTCCCACTGGTAATAAGCCTCATCTCCCCTATAATCCTCTAAAGCATAATTTTCCTCAAAATAATTTCCAAAGTATTTTGTTACCTTTTCTGCTCCTCTTGCGTTCAAATGCGTACTGTCAATAAAATCACAACCATAATCAAGTGATACGTCAAATGCAAGTCTGTTAAAATCAAAAAAAGTAATTCCTCTCTCGTTGGCAAATTCTTTTGTCGCATTAACCTGCTTTTGGTGTTCCAAGTCCAATGCTGTAGGTGCCAAAAACAGCACCAGTTCAAAATCTTCTTCTTCAGATAACTGATATAACTTTTCAAGCCACTCCCGGTTAGTATCTGTCAATTCACCGACTTCCTCGCATGCCATTGCAGCAGTAGGCACTTCACTTCTGCCTACATAATAAGATGCTTCGAGTCCTCTGCCATACTTGCTGTATTCATATGTTACAAAATCATATTTTTGAAGTTCTTTGTACCTGGTATGTATAATCGGCCAGCGCAAAATATAATCCGCCTGCTCTTCCTCATCAACATATGCCTGAACTAACTCAATAGAATTTCGCGACAAATTGATTGCCATCATATTCCGGTATACATTTCCTTGTACACCATGTTTATCAAAAGTTAATCCCCACAATTCCACACAGACTACCTTAGGGGATTGAGTTTTCAAAATTTCCTTCAACAAATGATAAGTCGAGTTTTTATCCTGTCCCGAAGTAGTCATATTAAACGTTGCTAAGCCATAATTTTCCCATAATACATCCGGGTTAATCGTACAATAACAGTGACTGCTTCCGAAAAAGACTACATCTATCAAATCATCCTCTGTAGAATACATCTGTTTCGTTGCAGACATATAATCTCCTGACGTATCTTTCCACTTCAAAACATTGTATACTCTCAATATTACTAAAAATAATATGATTAAAAAGACTATTCCACGTATGACTTTTTTCACAATTTCCTCCTAAAACTGAAAATAAATGAATTGATTTGAATCAAACGTAATACCATATTCTCCATATACCAATATGGCTGCAATCAAACCAATCACGGTTCCCCAGCGGAACCATAAATTCTGTTCCATGATAAAATCTGAAATCACTTTATTTTTCGTATATTTCACTAATTCAACCAAAAACATAATAATAAGTGCCACGAATAAAATATTTACTTCTACTCTGTCCAGTCCGAAATCATAAAGTCCTTCATTAAAGAATACCCACGGATTCCACCTCGTAAACATACGCTTGAAGAAATACACAGCTTCGCCCAGTGTCTTCGCCCTGAAAAACACCCATGTTAACGTAGTTAAAGAAAAAGTAAATAAAATCTGTCCCAATTTATAACTGAAAACATTTTTATTTGTTTTCGTAATTCTTACTATTTTCGCTCTGATTGGTGCGAGAATTTCGCCCAGTATCTGATACATTCCATGAAGTCCGCCCCAAACCACATAGTTCCAAGACGCTCCATGCCAAAGACCGCTTACCAAAAACGTCACCAACAGATTAAAGAATTTTCTGATTTTCCCTTTACGGTTTCCGCCCAAAGGTATGTATAAATAATCTCTGAACCAGGTACTCAGAGAAATATGCCATCTACGCCAAAATTCCTTAATACTCGTAGCAAAGTACGGAGTGTCGAAGTTTTCCATCAATTCGAATCCCATCACCTTTGCCGCACCAATTGCAATAGTAGAATAAGCTGCAAAATCACAATAAATCTGGATTGAGAATCCTATAGCCGCAAAAATGGTTTCCATACTGCCTACCGCATGAAGATTTCCATAAACCGTATCTACAAAAATAGAAATTCGGTCTGCAATAACCATCTTCTGGAACAATCCCCAAACCATTAACACCAGACCATTCGCTATTCTGTCATAATTCCAAACTTTGATTTTATCTACACTTTTCACCTGCATCAACAGATTCTTTGAACGTTCAATCGGTCCTGCTACCAGCTGCGGGAAAAAGGATACAAAAAGAGCATATCGAAGCGGATTCTTTTCCGGTTCAATTTCTTTTCTGTAAACATCCATCGTATAGCTTAATGCCTGGAACGTATAAAAGGAAATACCCACCGGCAATATAATATCAAAAGGATTTGATACAAGCTGAGCATCCACTTTTTGCAACACCAAATTTATATTATCTAAGATGAAATCAAAGTATTTAAAAAATATAAGTATTCCAAGATTGCTTATAAAACTAACTGCAACAACCAGTTTTCGAAGCCCTTCCCTTTGTATTTTTCCAAGAAACAAACCACTTAAATATGTAATCAATGT
>CAZMND010000012.1:0-39017 GCA_964567585.1 uncultured Lachnospiraceae bacterium | reverse complement strand
CGGCGATGGTGCTTTTAAAGATCCACAGGGTAAAATTTGGGAATTGGCTGACCCGGTTGTATCTCCTGCTTTCACAAGCGGCTTAATCGGTACACCAAACGAATTAAAATTAAAATACCTTGCTGATAACGACTTTAAGAACTTAAGCGGTGCTGAATTAAAAGAAGCTATCTCTAAGAGTATTAAAGAAAAAGACAGCAACTTAGTTGGTAATATGGCTTCTCAGGGAACAACACCAAGACAGCTCACAGACCTTATCGGTTCATTATGTGACTTGACAAGTGGTTCCGGAGATAAAGGTACACCAATTATCTTAATCCAGGGTTATTTCGATAACTATACAGATTAATTTATCCAATTAGTGAAACATTTAAAACGGGATATCGCACTTTTAGTAGTGTGATATCCCATTTTTTATGCCTTTTGTTTATTTTTTGTGGTTGGTTTCTACCCAACAAGCCGATTATCAAAATTATGGTTAGATAATCTCAAATTTTTTTCAATTGCTTTCTACCCATAAAAAGAGAATTACCGTCTATGGTAAGAGAAAATCTGGCGAACATACTAAAATTCTTCAAAATTCATCTACCCATATTGAAGTTTTTACTATTTGTGGGAAGAAAGTGACTTAAAACACCTTCAAAACTTCTGACCATAAGTCAAAACACTCAACTTATGGTCAGAAAAACATCTTACATCTCACCGAATTTTATTCATCAAAACAAATTTCTTTTCGTCTTTGTTCAAAATAGTTTTGCAGTTTTGTTATATTAAGTTCAACACTCTCTGATACATCCACGTCCACCACCTCTAATGGCCTCTGATACACTTCCTCATAACCATATGTCTTTGCCGGTGTCTGATATTTTAAAGTACCATCCACTGTACTAATGAGAAGTCTTGCATTTTCCAGATATCCATTTACACCTTTAGCAAACGCAAGCATAGTTTCTTTTGGAATAGCCGTATCAACGTCTGAATTATCGCTTGGTAAAATAAGAAATTCTAAACTATCTGCCGCCAGCTCTACCTCACCACCATCGTCCTTTAAGTAAAACAATCTATATGCATATTCGCCTCTCTCCTGCATTACCACCGGCAAATATTGAAGTATACAAGCACCTTCTTTTGTCCACACCAAATAATAAGAATTCCAGCCGGCTCTTGCAAGCCCCAATTCACTTTGCCAGATAACCTTCCCACCTTCGTCTGTCACTTTCAAATAGGCCTGCGCCTGACTATCCGACTGAATATCTTTTACATCAATGACAAGATACTCCTTTTTTCCGTCATGGGTAAAATCAACAGGCTCCATATAATATGCTCCTGTAAAAATCTGTGTCGTTTTTTCTTGTCCATCCTTGTACGTTTGTGAATCAAATATCTCATAAGCAGTCCGATTTCCATTCCTATCCTCGCAAATCAAACTCAAATCACCAAGCAATCCACTTCCGCTTTCCAGATACAGATAACTTCCGTCTGTTTTCTGAACACATTCTTTTGTCCTAAAAACTGTGGGATCGTGTACGACGTAGTCACTTGTTACTAAAAAATCATCGAAAGCATCGACCTCTACCGGTCCATAAAGCAGACAACTTAAATCTAACAAGTCACATTCATAAACTGAAATCATATCTCCTTCCATATCATGCACATATGCTTTTAAATTTTTCGCATCCACTTCTACTTTGACAATGTCATGGAATCCAATGCCCATTGACACCTCTTTCAGTTCTATATCATATACATAAAACCAATCTACTGTATGAAAAATCACATATCTATCATCCGCGTAATCCAAAAACGGACCATTTTCGCCGCAATAATTACTTGTATCTGCAATGTTGCCCGGAAACTGCTTAACATCATCGATTTCATCACTGGTTTCATCCTCAAACGATTCTTTTTCATAGGCACCAATCTGCGCTGTTATAAATTCAATAACAAGCTTTGGCTCCACAATTTCATACGTCATAGATGGTTTCACGCCGTTATCGCACCAGATTGTCTCCACATTTTCATCAAAATTGTAAGCAACACTGTCTTTTAGTTGGATGACTACCTCCGCAGGTCGTGTTTCAGCCCGGCTCTTATTTAATTCCTCTTCATATACTTCCAGTTCTTCCAAAAAGATGCGGAATGTATCATAATAACTTTCATCAAAAAAGTATTCTTTTCCCTGATAAGTCACAATAATAGCTCTGGGATTTTCTGCCTTTGGAATCGTTACCACATCATGATTTCGCATATTTCCAAGTGCTACCGTGTTTTCCATTGGCTTTGTCAAAAATACCACCGCCAATACAATAACAACAACGGCCGCCAAAACTGCTAAAATCTTAAAGGTCTTCTTATACTTCAAAACATTGTTAATTCGAGATTTCACATTGCCTTCACCGAAAGCAACAGGAATCAACAGATTACGCTTCTTCGCAGATAATTTGAGTAACGCTGTGGCATAGTCCTTGCGTTTTTCCAAACCGATTCTCTGAACAGTTTCTTCGTCACACGCCATTTCCATATCTTTTGTCATCATATGGAATGCCAACCACACAAAAGGATTAAACCAGTGAATTCCCGTAATTAAAAATGCCACCACCTTTTTCATCGGGTCTCTACGCTTAATATGGGTTTTCTCGTGTTCCACCACATAATATTCGTTGTCCTTTGTCAGATTACAGGGCAAATAAATTTTCGGTGAAAAAACTCCAAATACAAACGGTTCCCTGATGTCATCCGCCACATATATATTTTCACTCAGTAGTAGACTGCAGACCAACTTCTTTTTCAGTTTTAGGCTGCTGACAACTCCGTATGTCATAAATATTATCAAGCCCAAAAGCCATATGCTAAATGCTACACATATAAAAACATCCCAAGTAGTCAGGTTTTGAAATAGTCCCGTTTGAGGTATATCTGCACCCACGCTATCCGGTATAAGTTCAGCACTGTCCCACGTATTTTCATACGTTGAAGCCTCACCATTCTCTATACTTTCAAGCGTCGGAGGTGCATATCGGTTTTCTTCCATTTGTTTTAGCACATCCGTATCTATTACAGTCTGTACAATTCGCTCAGCGCTATATGGCATTGTATTTACAGCCTGCTCTATCTTTGTCTGACTATCCTGCGTAATCTGCCAAAAACTGAAAGGAGTCTTGATTCCCCATGGAAGTATCATTGCAATGTATGGAATCACCCACAACAAATTTGTATACTTCTTAGCAATATGAAGTTTTGAAAAAATGAATCGAAGTAGCAAAACCGCACCGATAATCACAGTAGCCTGCACACTCATTATCCCTAAACGCAATAAAAATTCTGTCATAATGATCACTTGCTCCTTTCAATGATTTTTTTAAGTTCCTCAACTTCCTCATCACTTAACTTTCTATTCGATGTAAAAGCCGCAATAAATCCGGGAAGTGACCCTTGAAAAGTTTCCTCCACAAATTGTTCACTCTTATTAGACAAAAACTCCATTTTGCTTACATTTGAAGTGACTGTTCCATCTTCATTTCTGAACAAACCTCTGTCACATACTCTGCGTAAAATTGTATATGTAGTCGATTTTTTCCACTGTAAAATATCTTCACAAAGCTTTACCAATTGCCCCGACGACAACGGCTCATTCTCCCAAATAATATCTGCAAACTTCATCTCTACTTCGCCTAATTTATATTCAATCACACTGTATCCCTCCCTAAATTTTCAATAGTATCCCTAAAGCAAATATGGTTTACTATTTGTAGACCTCTTTATATCTCAAGTCTACTCCTTGTAAACCACATTGTCAATCACATAATTTTAGTTCTGATAATTTATTTGTTGACTCTTTATTAGTTCATATGAAATCAGCTCTTTTCCGTCCAAATCCTCCTTGTGCATATCCACTGCCGTTATCTGCGCATTATCATAGGTCGTGTAATAGTAAATTCCTTTATCCGTGTTACAACAGGAGGAATAAACCGTCTTTTCATATACATCCTTTTCCATCATAACACAACCTCTTTGCTGATATACTGCATTTAAGATGTGAAAAAACTGACTGACACTCTCCTCCTCTCTTTCCCCTGACACGGAATTGAGTGTCGTGAACGCTGCCCTGACAAACCGTGATACGGAAGACAAATCCCCCGGCAAGCCCAAAGACCCCATTCCCCGACTATACTGATTCAGCGGTAATTTGTCCGAAAAATTGTTTTTGGGTACACCATTTGTAAGAGACATATAGTTATTTAAGTTGGTCATATGGTACAAAAATGGTGGATTGTTTGTAAGTACGTGCACCGGATTATCATAAATCATAAGTCCTGTGGTCATCGGCTCCAATACAATACTCCTATTACGGTCTGACACCATAAAATGTAACGGCGATGCGGGGAGTTCCTCATTAAATTGCCCGTTTGTTATGTTAACTGTTTCCAGTTTCTTTATCGCCTCCTCCACGCAGGCACACTGACATAAAATCCACGGAATCAATTCATAACTTGTAACATTGGTTTTATCCGCCTTTACCGGCTGATAAACCGCATTATCCGGGAAATTAAGTGCCGCCGCGCTGAGTCCTTTTTCATTGGTGGCATCATAATAAAGAGGATATGAATCCACTACATATGCCATTCCTATGATGGCGTAATGAGTTTTCATATCCTCTGTATTTTTAAATCGAAAGTGATAGTTCCTGGGAGTAATCGTCACCGTTTCATGATAGGAATACTCTAGGTCCAAGTTTCTGCCAAAATAGTGATCTTTTGTTTTATACGCTACTGCTGTACACATCTCACGTAAACCTCCAAATCAAATAATGACATAGTATTCTCTTTTCCTTACTTAAATATACCTAAGTATGACTTTTACTTCCATAATTTGTTCATTCTCCGCAGACAAAATATCCGCCAATATTTCACCTTCCATAAGATGCATTAATTTCCTGCTGATAAACAATCCTAATCCACTTCCCTTTTGATTTTCTACATTGCTTCCCCTGTAAAAACTGTCAAAAATATGCGTCAGTTCAGTCTTATCCAAAGTGCAACCAGTATTTTGGACCAGAATCTCATATGCGTCGTCTTGTTTTAATGCCTTAATACATATTTTCTTTCCGTCTCCATATTTAATGGCATTTTCGATTAAATTTTGCAGGACTTCAATAAGACGCTCTTTATCTCCGAACAATAAGCAATCCCGATACTCCCCTATTGAAAACTCTATCTGATTCAGTTCCATTTTATCCATGTAATATTCTTCTATATAAGAAAGTACTTCTTTACTGTAAAACTCTTCATTTTTCACTTCAAAATTCAAAAAGTCCTCATTGGATGCCTTAACAATTTCTGCCATATATCCCTCAATTTCTCCCACCTTGGCATGGATATTTTCCGCCACCTCAATTTTCTTTGCTTCGTCCTTATACAAATTTTTACTAATTGCCTTTGCATATAACGAAATGGCATTGAGGGGTGTTTTTATATCATGGGAAAGTGAAATCAAAAGCATCTTCTTTTCCTTTTGTAATTCAAGTTCTTTTTGCTTTGCCTCTTCCATGTGTTCTCGCAATAAATCCATGCCCCAAAGAAAACGTCCGAAATATCGGTTTTTATTCTCTTTCAAAGGCCTTGTAAGATTACCTTTGGCTAGTTCATAGGGTAAGTTGGAAAATTCATAAAAGGGCTTTAATATACTTTGTTTGATATATAAAAATACTGCTATAAAAACCACCAGCAAAACAATCGCAATACCGTTAAAATACCAGAGTATATCCGTCTCATAGGTGCCTTCATGCCGATAGGACACCTTATAAAGTGTTTTTCCCGTAGAAAACAGTTGATACGTTACATTTTCACTTTCTAGCCAGTCTGCAATCTCCTCGCTAGTGCTTGAGGCAATGTCTAAAGCTTCGATAGCTAGAATTTCAATTCCAAACTCCCTCGCATCTTCGGCTAAATTTTCACTTATTATCTCCTGCATACTTTGAACAGTACTTTTCTTATTTTCTTGGGCAAGACGTATTTCCTGTTCGATTCGGTTCAAAACCACCTTGTAGGAGTCCTTCTGTTCTATATTCAATTGCTGAATTAAAACAATATTTGCACCTGCTATGCATACAATAAATGCACAAAGGAACGTCGCAAACAATGTGTTGAATTTTTTCATAAGTTACCCTCTCATAAATGCTTTATCATTATTCATCTTATCACTTAACATTATCTTCTTAAAGTTGTTTTTTGTGGATTGCTTTCAGAAAATCTTTTTTCAAGGCCTTCTTGGAATGAAAAATAAGACGCTCAGACTTTGATAACTCCTGAGTTTCTATTTTACGCTCTAACAATGTCAGCGTACATATTAAGTCAGCAGCTTGGAATAGTTTATAGTTTTCAGGCGTTATCTTTCTTGCTTCATAGTTGGATAACGATGAGGAAAATGCTTTTTTAAGGACTTTAGTCAACTCATGTTGTCCATTGTCATAATATAAAATAACATTATCAAAATTTTGAAAATACATTAGATTATTTTGAATAAAGAGGGATATTTCCTTTATCATTTTTGACTCTAAACTATATATACTATTTACTTCTTTTTTTTGGAAAATAAATGATTTGTATTGAATATTACTTTTAATAACAAAATAGAATAATTTTGAAAAAATTGTACGTCTTTCATTGGGTAGTAGAAACTGATACTTTTCTTCTCGTCGTATTAATGGTTCTGTATGTACCACATAATTCTCATACCCCATATTTAGCAACTCATAATCTAATTTTTTAATATCTTGGATTAAATTTCTTGATTGATTATGAAACACCATCGTAACAATATAATACGGCGAATGTTTGTGATATGCACCGAAATCTCCCGACTCATCAACAAATATGCTTAATTCCTTCATCTGTGCTATATAGACCTTTCTTAAAAGAAATGAAAAAATGGCGGAGAGTCTCCCCGCCGATTAGGTTGGACCTAGACCTTCCAGCCAGCCCAAGTAAATAATCTTTTAGATTATCTATATCGCTATTCTATAATATCCAAATACGAAAATCAATTACCTAAATTATAAAATTTTTATAAATATCTTATGCCTCAAACCGATATCCTACGCCCCACACCGTAAGAAAATGCTCCGGCTTTTTAGGGTCATTTTCCAACTTGTCACGAAGTCTGTTCATATGCACTGTCAATGTCTGAGGTTCGCTGTCACTGTCAAACCCCCATATTTTTCCAAAAAGTTCCTCTTTCGCGAGAACCTTCCCCTGATTTTCCATAAGATACAAAAGCAATGCATATTCCTTCACATTCATAGGCACAACCTGACCGTCCAGATACACCTGACGGGAAACTTTATCACAGCGAATATTCCCACATACCACATCATCCGTAGCATATCTTCTCTTAAAGATACTGTTAATTTTAGCCAGCAAAATATCAATGTCATACGGTTTTTCAATATAATCGTCTGCGCCTATCAAAAATCCATTCAACTTATCTTCTTTTTCACCTTTGGCACTTACAATTAAAATTGGTGTGTTATCCTTTTCCCTAATCTTTTGGCATACTCCAAATCCGTCGATTCCGGGAAGCATTATATCCAAAACAATCAATTTTGCTCCTTCTGCCTCATACATCTCCAATGCCTCTTCACCTGACACAGCCAGGTATACATCATAGCCTTCTGCTTCCAGAAAATCTGAAAGCAGACCGCCAATTTCTTCATTATCTTCCACAACTAAAATATCAATCATACTTTACCAACCCATTTCAATTAACCAGTTGTTTACTTTACGTTCTCTATCCCGGTTCTCTGTTTCCGTGTTATCTGTCATTTTTCCCAGTTTAAATTCTCCTTTTATATTACCATCCACAATATACATAATTCTAGTACATTTCGCTGCTACTTTCATATCATGGGTAACGAGCATAATCGTTGTGCCTTCCTCGTTTACCCGGTTTAGCATTTTCATCACTTCATCAGAAGCACTGCGATTTAACGCCCCGGTCGGTTCATCTGCGAAAAGCACCTCCGGATGATTCATGAGACTTCTGCAAATGCAGGCTCTTTGAAGCTGTCCACCCGAAACCTCGGTAATATCATTTCCTGCGATTTCAGAAATGTCCATTTTATGCATCAACTCTTTACAATATGCATCTATTTCCTTTCTGCTTCTATTACCCTTTTTTGACTGATATGCAGGAAGTAGAATATTGTCCATTATAGTCAGATTTTTCAACATATGCATCTGCTGAAAAATAAATCCCATATAGTTAAGTCTCGCCTTAGCAAGCTCCTTTTCCTTCATTTCCGATATCTTTTTATCCCCTAAAATAATCTCTCCGGCAGTTGCCCTATCCATGCCTGACACGCTATATAACAGTGTGGATTTTCCAGAACCCGAAGGCCCCATAACTGCCACCATTTCGCCTGCTTCTATAGAAAAACTTACATTTTTCAAAACGTTGTTCTGACGTTTATTGGTTATATATGTTTTACACAAATCTGTTACTTTTAACGCTGTTGCCATATCTTCTTCTCCTCTATTCCATATCGTTAATTTCTCTTTCAGAAATCTTTCTTACACCTAACATACTAAATACACTTGATAATACAATGCTCACAAATAAAATCAGTGGATAAATTACATACACTTCTATCGGATGAATATCAAATGTGATTTTGCTCATTCCCATAAACTGAAATGCTATCCCAGATGTCAACTCTGAAAAATATGTTCCAGTTAGAGTGCCTAATAAAATTCCAATAAATAATACCAACATAATTCTCTTTATCTGCCAGCTGACAATGGCTCTATTATCGAACCCCAGTACCTTTAGCATTCCTATTTGGCTACGCTCCCTTGTAAGAAACATTTTCTGCATAAGAGATACCACTAAAATGTTGATGAGAATTACCACAAGAATGATATATATCTTCATACCATTTATTTGCGAAGCAATATCACCGACTAATGTTGCCAGGTATTCTTTTGGCTCTATTACCTGAGCATCCTTATATTCTGTTTTTACAATCTGTTCAATTTCCTCAATTTCATAGTCCTCTTCAAAAATAAACTGTAAAGGGAAACTACCTCCACAACTTTCATAATTAAGTTCTGCGTTTTCAGAAAAACGGATATTTTCACCCATTTGAAGCATACTTTGGTAAATAGCTGTAACCACGAACGGCTCTTTTTCTCCTCCATTTAAAACATAAATGGTATCCCCGACTTTTGCCTCCAATGACTCTGCTACAAGATGTGAAAGTGCTACCTCATTTTTATATATGGGTGCCACACCTTCTATATATTCATACTTGTCAGCTGTACTACCAATTCCCTGTAATGCCATACTTTCGAGTATGTTTTCTTTATGGTATAACTTAAAACGTAGCTGGCACTCATAAAAAACTTTCTCCACTTTAATGCCGTTCTCGGTAAGCAAGTTTTCCATATCCTTGGCATGCTGTTCAAATACCTTTCTATCCTTCGCAGCAACAGCGTTCATGATGCTATCTTCATCTGCAATATATAAATCGCAATTCTGCATTCCACACCAAACCATCATATTATCCGAATTCAAGGTATTAATTGTATTAATTGGCATAACAACAAGCCATATACCCACTAATGATGTCAGTAGCAATACAATATATTTTTTCCAGTCACTTACTACATCGTTCCAAGCCAAAAAAGTAGTTGCAGTTTGCTTTCTTCCAGCCAACTTCATAACACCTTTTTTTGCAAAACGTTCTCCGTTACTACCACTTCTTATAGCATCCAAAGGCGTCATCTTCTTAATCTTTGCAGTTCCTAAATATGCAAAAAGTGTAATAACCACTACAAGTATGATACTCACAACAAATTGTTCAAATATTTTTAAACCGCTTTCGCTTACAACAAGATTTGTACTTACCTGCTCCATCAAAATACGTGCTACATAAATACTTGCTACAAATCCTGTCATAGCACCCACGCAAGATAATACAAAATACTTAGATATATAAAGCATACGAATTGCCATATCATTTAGTCCGATTGCCTTCATAATACCGATTTCTTTGTAATTTTCACTAATTGTAAAGATAATGGTAAACCGAAGCATCAAAACCGAAACTACAATCAGACAAATACTGATGATCAAAAATACTGCTGCAATAATCAAATCCATAACATAACTGACTTTAAGCAGAGATTGCTTTACGCCAAAAGTCGTACTAAAAGACTCGTCTGCCAAGTCATTCATAAATCCCTGTAAATCATCTGTCCATACAGAATATAATTTACCTTCTATCAATCCGCTTTCATTTGCCAATTCTTCATAATCGCCGCGGCTTACAAGTGCTCTATAATTTCCCATCTGTTTCGAGCCTGTAAAAGCATCTTTGATATAGCCACCAAAGGTAAACTGTTTTCGGTAATCGTTTTCCCCAATGAAATAAATACTATCACCAACAGCTAAATTTTCATTGTCATCCATCGTTTTCCTGACAAAATAAATTGTTCCATCTTCCATTTCTGTTATTGCCTGATTATCCATATCAAAAAATTTCATCTGCTTAATGTCAAAGGCACATAACATTGCAGCTGCATTTAAGGTTAAATTCTCACCATTTTCCAATTCATAATTGTTACTATTTGTCCATAAGGTGTTATCGATTGCATATTCATCAATGGACTCTCCCTGTTCTAAAAATGTCTGCAATTGTTCATCATTTGATGACCCTTCTCCACGTTTAACTCCCACGGTGCCACTCATATAGTCAGGCACATTTGCCAATTCCATATATTCTTCAATTCCATTCAACACAAACATGAAATTACTAAAACTTCCTGCAATAAATGTAGTCGCAAGAAAAATAAATATCACCAAAATAAAGTGAATGGTCTTCTTTTTTGTCAGGTCTTTTTTCAAAATTCGTAAATTCATAACCTTCTCCTTTCCTTCCTCTGATGATACTATACTTAACTAATTATTAAAAAATCCTTAAATCCAATTTTATCATATTAAGGAATTTTCTCCTACCATTACCATCCCTGCCAACTTGACTTTACTGTTTCCCTGTGTTTAGATAATAAATAGATATTTTAATTTAGGAGATAACAAATGAAAAAGACAAAATTAATTACACTAACTGTTATTTCAGGTTTATTGTTGGCCATTACAGGCTGTGGACAGTCTGATGAAAATGCCGTTACTGCTACTGCAGAAACATTTTTACAGGCCGCAACCGATTGCAATATCGAAGTTGCTTCCTCCACTTGTCAGGCCAGTGTTTTGAGTGATATTGGTCTCGATGCTTTGTCTACAGAATATGTTGAAAACACTGTATATACAAATATGCAGATTGAAAAAGAAGCACTTAGCGAAAATTCACAGCAGGCGGTGACGGATTTTGCCACCTATTATTCCGGCAATCTGATTCAGAGTTTTTCGATTGCAGATGCCAGTGTAAACGATGGTATCGGTCTGGTAAATGCAACCATTACAACCTATAGTATGGATGCGCTTTCTTCGCTCTCAAGCGAAGCCTTTAAAACAAATTTAACTAATTTGATGACACAGTATAAAGAAGAAAATGAAAGCGAATTGATATCCGTAAGTCTGAACGAAGGTCAGGAAGCGATGATGAATAAAATTTTCGATGACTTAATGCCTGACATTATGGAACTGATGAAACAAAGCTACTCCAGCTACACTCCGGAAGAAGTACAGATTGTTTTAACATTGGAGAAAACAGAGGATATATGGATAATTACCAAAGCCTCTTTTGCAGAATAAGATGTTAAAAAAGGGCCGCTCATAAGTAAAAAATGAATGAACTTATGAACAGCCCTTTTCCTGTCATTCCAAACCACTCTTTTTATAGGCAATCACAAATGCAATAATTGCCACAGTAACGGTTATCCCGATTACTAAAATTTGTTCTGCTTCTATCTTTAAATCGCCTACACTATACAATAGCATATTCATTTGCTGTGTATATGTTATTTTCCCAATTTTTTTAATACTCTCATTAAACATAGAAAGCATCGGTAAAAAAGAAAATATCATCATCACCGGTATACTAACAGAAGTTGCCATCATCTGATTTTTACTCATTGTTCCGATAACCGCTCCAATCAGCAGAGAAACTAAAATTCCGACTGCCATAATTACGATAAACTGAGCCATCTCCATTCCTTTATATCCACCGGCCACTGCAATGACACACGCTCCTATCATACACATCCCGAAAACGTATATTCCCATACCTGCCAAATACTCAAAAGGCTTTACGTTAGACATTAAAAGTACTCTTAATGTATTCTTTTCTTTTTCCTCTGACATAATCGCAGACATAACCGTAAGAGGTGCCATTCCTATAAACATTACCGCAAACAAAGTCGCAAAAAAATGCTCCGGCATATTTTCCATTTCGATTGCATTTTCCATAATAATCGTCATCACAGGAAACATAACAAATTGAATAAGAATTGTTTTATTTTTCAAAGTATCTTTTAATTGTTTCCATAAAATTGCATTGATATGTTTCATAATCTATTCCAGTTTCCTTCCTGTTAATTCGATAAACACAGTTTCCAGATTGGGCTCCGTAGAATGAATGGTTTCTATCTGACCGCTGTCTAAATATTCTTTCACTTTTTCATAGTCTTCTTTTGTATGTGAAAGTACTACATCACTGCCATCATACAAGTGTAATAAAAGTTGTTTCTGATGATTATATTTGCGGCAGATTTCCTTCGGATTACCCATTTCAATGATTTCACCTTCGTTTAAAAGGGCAATATTTTCACACAATTTCTCTGCTTCTGCCATATTGTGTGTAGTAAGTAATATGGTAGTTCCCTTTCCTTTCATATAAAGAATGAGCTGATGTATTTCTTTTGTAGTTTTTGGGTCCAGACCACTTGTTGGTTCATCTAAAAAAAGCACCTTCGGGTTACTTAAAATGGCTCTTGCAAGTAACATTCTGTTTCTCATACCTTTTGACAAATCTGAAACAGCCGTCTTTCCCGCACTTTTAAGTCCCACCTTATCAAGTACCTCTTCGATTTGCGCAACTGACACCCCTGAAATCTTGCAAAAAAACTTCAAGTTATCATAACAACTCAGACGCTCATACAAACCAAAATTATCCATCATAATTCCAATGTTATTGTAATCAGCTCCGGATAATTTAGCAGAATTCTTGTCCAGCAGATAAGATTCCCCTTCTGAAGCAATAAGCTGACCTGTCAAAATTTTAATTATTGTGGTTTTTCCAGCACCGGATGGACCAAGAAGTCCGAAAATCTCTCCCTTTTCTATTTCAAAATTTATATCCTTCAGCACCGTTTTATCGCCATAATTGTGACGTATGTGGCTTACTTTCATTGCCTTTTTCATCCTTATTTACCTTCCTGCATTCTTTCCAACGCTTCCTGCATTTTCTTATTTTCTGTTCTTTCTTTTAACAGAGATATCAAAAATCCACCTAAAGAACTGATAATGAAACAAATTACAAACATTACCCATGGTAACCAGTCATTCACCGGGAACCAGTCAAACAACCAGACAAAAAGAACTATCACTGCTATAACTGAGGCAAACATACCAACTGTCCTTGCCGGCATAGACATATTTTTTATCACTCCGTCTGTAAAAAACAGTTGTCGGAGTAGCGTGATAATTATCGATGTTAACAAAAACTGTAAAAGTGTTGACAATGCAAGACCGTTTGCGGCAAGTGCAAAAATAGTGGAATATCCCACCGCGCTATCTCCAAACACATAGGCAAATACCATTAAAAATATTACAGTAAATCCAAATATTATCAGACTTTGACCAATCAAGTCAAAAATAGTTGTCTTTTTTTCCATTATAGAACCCCCAATCGTTTTTTCATTTCTTCTGCATATTGTCTTGAAACCATAATTTGTTCACCGCTTTGAAGCGTCAGACGTATTTTTCTGTCCACATCATTCTTTAAAGACTTTATGTATTTAAGCTGAACAAGGCAGGATTTGCTGACACGGAAAAATCCGCACTGCATCAGTTTTTCTTCCATTTCATACAATTTCAGTTTGGACTCATAAATTTCCTTCTTCGTATAAACAAATGTCTTCCTGTCAATTGTTTCAACATATATAATTTCCAAAACATCCAATATATGCGTTTCGTTATCTTTTGTTACCATCATCTGCTGATTCAAAATACGTAGCGTGGCCAGTATCCTTTCTATCTCCGGCGACACCTGATTGCAGTTGATAACCACATCCGTATCCTGTACATTCTCATTAACATTAATTGTGATTTTCACCCTATCACTCCTTCCGTCTTTTGCAAGTTAACATTTTTTTCGTTTTCGCACAAGTAGAATTGACGCAAGTTGCCAAATACACCGCACATGTTGCCATAAAAATACCTCTCCACATATTATATTTCTACATGGAGAGGTACCTTTTCTTTAAATTTTTATATTTTCAAAAAGCCATTTTGCCACGCCATCATCGTTATTAGACGGAATGATTTCCATAGCCATTTTTTTCAATTCTTCTACTGCATTTTCGACTGCATAACATTCATCAGAGATTTGGAACATCGGAATATCGTTAATTGCATCGCCAAATGAAACTATTCTCTCACAGCCCAAAATCTCTTTCAATTTCAAAATAGCATTGGCTTTGGTAGCCTTCCTCGGCATAATTTCAAGCCAATATTCCTCCCTGTAAATCTCCGGTTGAAAAGTACAGGTATAATTTTCATTATCCTTTAACACCTTATACGCAGGCTCTAACTCCTCTTTTTCTCCAATACAGGTAAAATAGAATACTTCCCCTGCGTATATTTCTTCTGACGATTCCACAGGTCTTAATCTTTTATCTCCTTTTCTGGAATCTATGTAGTGTCTCTTTCCTTCGTTTTCCTCACTTGGGATCCACGACACCCGCTCTTTTCCTTCCACAAAAGAATAGACCAAGGGACTGATTTGATTTCGGCCGAGAATCTTCATAACTACTTCTGTCTGCTCTCTGCTAAAATCCTCTTTTGCCAAAATTTTTCTTGTATCCGGTTCCACAATAAATGCTCCGTTATACGCAATAATTGGATGTTTTGTGGAAAGTCCTTGGGCTACAATGGAGGCCGAAGAAATACTTCTGGCCGTAGCATAGGTGAAAATCATTCCTTCATCAATAAGTGCATTTATAATATTTAAACTGTTTTCACTGATTCTCATCTTGGAATTAAGCAAGGTGCCGTCCAAATCGGATACATATAAAGTTTTTATATTCGTATATTGGTTAAAAGAAGTTAACATATATTGCTCCCACTATTATTAGAATAAAGAGTATGCCTATAAAAATGCCCGTTATTTTATTTTTTATCTTAAAATTTCTATTGATATTTTCGTATGCTTTATGGTTTTCATATGTATCACCTCTTAATACTCTTTTATTCTTGCTTGAAATCGCACTATATATTTCTTTTAGCTGTTCTTCATTTTTTACTAAGGCAATAACAACTTGCTTTCCTTCTTTTGAATAGGCTACCACCGGAGTTCCTCCAATTTGATAAGCAATTCCAATCATTGATTTCTGAGAAACTGTTCCGACTGTTTTAGCCGGATAAGTCCATACTATATCTTTATATTTAGTGATACGAATTACCTTTGCGTTAGTAACAATATAATTTTCTGTCAGATAGGTTTCTATTCCGTCGATTTTTCTTGTTTTTGCATTTAATAATTCTTCTTTTATCTCATCAATATTATATTTTTTTAGCGCAATTTTGCTTTCAATACGATTTGATATATCTATAACGAGAAATATTAACAGCCAAAAACCAAATACTCCTGCAAATATAATTGACAAACTATCTGTCACCTCCACAAGCAGTAATGAAACCATAGTACATATAATTAAAATAACATTGCAAATTAATATAAATTTTCCATTATATTTTAAAATTTTATCAACATCATAATTATTTCTTTCTGCATCCATGATCTACCCACCTCTGTGCATGATAAAATAGCACATTTATTGTGTATTTTATCATACCCCTGTTTTTCTTACCATATTTAAATAACAAAATGCCTGAAAGACATCTATCCATGTCCTTCAGGCATACATTTTATAATCTTATTTTACACACTGGCTGTACTGCTGTTTTACCTGCTGTACCTTTTTCTCCTCTGCCATTGGTGTCGGATAATATCCTTCTGAATGCATCATTTTGAAAACATCCTGCTGGATGTCATGTTCCTGACTTAAAATATGCAACATTGTCTTACGCACGTCTTCATGCACACATTCGTTAGCTGCAATATTCATTGCGCTTGTTGCTGCCTTTTGTGTTGAAAGAGCGTCGCCTAAAATTTCTTTTTCTGTATAAGTGTTTTGCATGAAAATGTTCCCCCTTACGATAATTTTGAATACAGTTCATTAAAATGACCCTGATGTTTGTCTGCAATATTTGTCATTTTACATTTTACTTCTTCGTTAGTTGCATGTTCTGCAAGCATTTTAAATTTTTTTACCAAAAGATCTTCCTCTGCAAGAAGGTCTTTGATTGTCGATAATTCTTTTTCTGATAACTGTGACATAAAAATACCTCCACATAATTCTTTTTGATGCTACATTTTTAGTATGAACACTTACAATGAAAATATGTGAGCAGAAATTGGCATATACAAAACAGGCGCAGGAAATCACTTCCTACGCCTCATTTTTCTACTTTCTTTCCTTTGTCCAAACAGTTCCTGTAATTCCGATATCATCCTCATAAAATACCGGATTTTTACCTTCTTTTTTCTGTTTTTCATAATTTTTCAAAACTTTGATTGCACCCTTTCCAAGCAAGGTAATTGCAATAATATTTACAATCGCCATAAGTCCCATAGTTACGTCAGCAATATTCCATACCATACCAAAATCCGCCTGAGCGCCAAGGAATACGGCTACTACACAAGTTACTCTAAAGATATTCAAAAGCACCCTACTGTTTTTGATAAATAAAATATTGGACTCCGCATAAAAATAATTACCAATCAAACTACTGAAGGCAAATGCAAAAATGGAGAATGTAATGAAATGGATTCCCCATTCGCCCACGTTACTGCTGATAGCTGCCTGAACATATGGAATTCCGTCCAAAGTTCCGCTCTTTCCTTCCACTCCGGAAACAAGGAGCATAACCGCTGTGCTGGAACAAATTAAAAGTGTATCTATAAATACAGAAATAATCTGTACCAGTCCCTGTTTTACAGGATGATCGACATCTGCCGACGCAGAAGCGTTCGGTGCACTACCCATACCCGCTTCATTTGAAAAAAGACCTCGTTTAATGCCGATAACTACTGCACTTCCAGCAAAACCACCCATAATGGCTTTTACATCAAAGGCATTTTTTACGATGGTTGCAAACATTGCCGGTAATTCCGTAATATTTAAAACCATTGTCACAAGGCCCAGTAAAATATAAATAACTGCCATAACCGGTACGATAACGGAGGAAATAAATCCAATTCTGTGAGCACCGCCCCAAATTACAAGCCCTGTTGCCACCGCTAAAACAATTCCTAAAACCATCGGCCAGATTGTATTGGAATAGTCTGCGATATAGTATTCCAAAGCTGAAGACATATTATAAGACTGCAATCCATTGAAGCCGTAAGCAAAACAAATGATTAACAGTATGGAAAACAAAATACCCATCCAACGTTTTCCAAGTGCACGCTCCATATAATACGATGGACCGCCTCGATACTGCCCATCCTGTTTGATTTTATAAACCTGAGCCAACGTACTTTCTATAAACGCCGATGCACCACCGATGATTGCCATAATCCACATCCAGAACACCGCTCCCGAGCCACCTGTTGCAATGGCAGTTGCAATCCCTGCAATGTTACCTGTTCCAACTCTGGAAGCTGTAGAAATCATAAGTGCCTGAAAGGAAGAAACCTTCTTTTCCCCATTTTCAGTCTTTTCCGTTTTTTCCATCATAGATTTGATACCGTCTCCAAGAAGTCTGAACTGTACACCTCTTGTGCGAATTGTAAAATAAATACCTACACCAACCAGTAAAATAACCAATATGTAAGTATACATTACATCATTGATTTTCGTTAAAAAGTCATTAAAACCCATAAAATATTTTCCTTCCTGAATCCTACCGGCGCCTAACCTTAACACGCCAAGCTTTCAAATTATATTATAATTATACCCTTTTCGGAAGAAAAACTTGTATACTTTGTGACAAAATCAGTTTCCTGTACTGGTATATTGTTTTACACTGATTCTCCAGAAAATATACGCAAGAATATAAATTACCACACCTACTAACGGTGCAATATACATATACACATCATTGTACAATGCCATATCTTCTTTTCTCAGCAAAAACTGTGCCGGAAAATAATTTACAAATGCAAACGGCACCACATAAATCATAATTATCTGAATTGCCTTACTGTAAATACTAATTGGATATCCCGCGAATTTACGCATATTCCAGTAAAAGATTTCACGGATACTATTCGTTTCTACAAAATAGAAACATAATGAGGAAAAGAATATGAAAATACCGCCTTGAATCAACACGCCACCTATAATTGCACTGATATAATACAAAATCGTAACTATATCCCACTGTATTCCGACTTTTCCCGCTGAAATCACAAATAGAATAATTCCAAGTGTTCCATGCCCTGCCACAGCAAGAACATCTGCATTATTTAAAATCAGCTGAAACAATAGTCCTCTTGGTCTGACCATAAGTCTGTCAAATCTTCCTTCTCGTATCGTATCAGAAAAGCTTCGCAAATCTGCAAAAAGAGCTACCACTATAGCATAAGTCAGAAATAAAATGCTAAATAAAAATAACATTTCATTAATGTTCCACTGATTAATGGAATCAAATTTTAGTAAAGTCAGATAAATGACCACAATGTTGGTTGATTCCCTAACAAAAACAGCCAGTGTTGCAATCAGCGAATCCACCCTGTATTGCAGTCTTCCCCGAATGCTCATCTTTAATGATTGCACTGCAATTTTTAATTCATCCACAACATCAACCTCCTTGCACTACCAGCTTTTTTGTACCTTTTTTCCAAAAAACGTTGGCAATTATCCATAAAATTCCTATCCACACCATCTGGACAAGAATTTTTTTCAAAAGTTCCACTCCATTAATTTCCCCCAGATATATCTGAATGGGTGTAAAATAAATGGACTCAAATGGAGTAAACGCAATGATTTTTCTAACAATTTCAGGCATAAACCATAGCGGTAATAAGGCGCCTGACAAAATTTTTATAATCACATTTTTGATGGTCATAATCCCCCAAACACTAAACAGCCAAAAGCTCCATGTCTGCACAATAAAACTGATAAGCCATAAAATCAAATATCCAAAAATTACACTGATTAGCATTACTATTAAATTCAGTACGCTTGATGGCGGACATAAATTTACATAAAGCATAGTTATTATTGCTGCCGGAAGAAAATTGAAAAACACCTTAAACAATCCTTCTCCCACATTTTCCGCAAGCAAACGAAAAATAAAGTTAACCGGTTTTAAAAACTCATTGGTTATGCTACCATCGTGTACCTTATCTTGTAAAAACATCTCGTTGTATTCAAATGCTCCTGAGAGTCCCAGCGAAATCACAAAGTGTGTGGCCACCATAGAAAATGTAATTCCGTCAACCTCCTGCAAATCACCATATAAAGCTTTATAAATGCACAGATACACTACAATGGTAATTACGGTATTTAATATTCCCATAAAAAATTCCAATCTGTAGGCTATTTTATTCTGAAACTTCTTAAGGGCAAATTCAACATACGTTCTCATTCGTTATTCCCCCTTATTTTCATCATTCTTTAAGGTAATCCGACCTTCATAGATATCGCGTATTATCGAATCAATTTCCGGCTCGCATATAGAAATATCCTTAATATCATATTGTGCAAATAACTCCTCCACCACTTCATTCATAGCATACTTATTTGCATCAAATGTATGTAACTTTTTCGTTCCATCTGCCAGTAACAGCTCTATTGTTTTTGAATGGGCATATCTTGCCTTAATTTCCTCAATTCCACCGTCATATACCTTTTTTCCTGCATCGATAATAATCAGTCTGTTACACACTTTTTCTATATCCTGCATATCATGAGTGGTAAAAATAATGGTAGTCTTCTCCGTCTGATTCATAATCTTGATAAATTCTCGTATTTTTTCTTTTGCCACAACATCTAAACCAATAGTAGGTTCATCAAAAAATACAATGTCCGGGGAATGTAATAAAGCTGCCACAATATCGCCTCGCATTCTTTGCCCTAAAGATAGTTGTCTTACGGGCTGGTTGATGAATTCTTCCATATCCAAAAGCTTTGTAAACTTTTGTAAGTTTTCTTCATACATTTTTTGCGGTATTTTATAAATATACTTCATCAATTCAAAACTTTCGATGAGTGGTAAATCCCAGTTAAGCTGCGTCTTCTGTCCAAATACAACCCCTATGTTTTTTACATACAGTTTTCTTTGTTTGTACGGAATATATCCCTTCACATTTATATCACCGCTATCCGGATATAAAATACCGGACAACATCTTAATTGTAGTCGATTTCCCGGCTCCGTTTGGTCCTATAAATCCAACAATTTCCCCTTTTTCGATTGAAAAACTGATATCGTCTACCGCTTTTCTTATTTCATACTTTCTATGAAAAAGACCTCCTATCGCTTGCAAAAATCCCTTATCACGCTTTGCTATTTTGTAATATTTTTTAACGTTTTGAACACTTATTATATTTTCCATTTACTTAATCCTCTCATATACTTTTTTAATGGTACTTTCCAAATCCGGCTCATACAATTTGATGTCTGACAAAACAGTCTTATCCTTAAGATGTTTTAAGATTTGTGCCGTATCAATCTTCCTCTTGTCATACGCAATCTTCATCCGGTCATTTTCCAGACTCATCCATTCAATAGGCAAGTCTTCCATATCGGGTAATTTCTCTCCTATCCTTATCTCCATACGATAAAGTGGCGAAAATTCCCGCATAATTCTATCTATACTTCCATCAAAAATAATTTCCCCTTTATCAATAAGAAGAATTCTGTCGCACAATTTCTCCACTTCTGTAAGGTTATGCCCTGTGTAAACCAAGGTACATTCTTTTTCTTTACAATAGACTTCAAAATACTTCATTACTTTATGTTTTACTGAAACGTCCAGTCCAAGCATTACTTCATCCATCATTAAAATAGGGGCTTCTACCAACAATGCATAAACCAACTCACAACGCATTCTTTCTCCCAAGGACAAACTTCCGGGCAATTCATTTAGAAGCGGTTCAACTTCCAAAACCTCAATCAATTTATGAAGTCTTTCCCTTGCTTTTTCCTTTGGCAATCTATACATTCTGATGCAATTTTCAAAGGAATCCTTTATTCTCATATCTTTCCACAACTGGGACTGCGTGCCGGAAATACAGATAATATCTTTAAGCACCTTGAAATTCTCAAGCGGATTTTCAGTATAGTGAATTCTGATAAATCCTTCATCAGGTTTAAGAGTCCCGTTCATAATTCGTAATAGTGTGGTTTTTCCCGCACCATTTTTTCCTATAATTCCAACCTTCTCGCCCGGTGCAATATAAAATGAAATATCTTTTAATACTTGCTTTACACCAAATTTTTTATTGATATCTTTTAAAACAATCACCAAATCACCTCTTTATCTTCTACACACAACTTACAAAAAAAGTATCCCACCTGCAATATAGGTGGGATAAACTGCTATTATCTTGGGATAAACAGCCTTCTATTTTCACTTTTCATCTAGCATTACACTAATAATAAACATTTTATTCTTCTCATAAACGTCCATCATACCATCGTATTTTTCAACAATGCTTTTTATCTGTTTCATTCCATATCCATGCCCTGCTTCTTCCTTTGTGGAAACAAGATTTGGATTTTTATCCAGCACTGAATCATCTATACTGTTTTTTACAGTAATAATATCCATACCATTTTGCAAATAAATTTGAACTTCCATTTTTGGCTCTTTGGAAGACAAAGCTCCTCTAATAGCATTATCCAGAACATTATTAAGCAACGCCGAAAAATCTACACTATCCATATATTCAAAAGACCTGTTCTCAATTTCAGCTTTGATTTCCAATCCCTGTTCTTTGGCTTCCGATAACTTATGATTAATAATATAATTTAACAATGCATTACCTACATTGACATAGGTGTACATTCTATTCAATTTGTTCAAAATTTCACCGGCATATACCTTTGCCTCTTCTATCCGATTTTCTTCCAAATACGATAAAATTACCATTGTATGATTTTTCATATCGTGTTTCAAAATCCTAATCTGTTCCTGAACACGTTTTATTTCTTCCGCCATATGACACTGTATTCGATAATCCTTCTCCATCTCAGACAATTTCTTTTCCAGCTCCAAATTACGGGCAATATATTGTGTCAGAAGTCTGTCCTGCTCTTCGTACTTCTTATCCGTTCTTTTTAGCATAGTTTTTCATCCTATTTTCTTATAATTTCTAATATCTTTTTCTTAACATCCTTTTCATAACTTCTGCCTATGGGAACAATATGATTTTCCGTTTCTCCACGCAGTTCAATCTGTGTACCTTTCATTTTCTCAATGAGATGTGCATTTACCAGATATCCTTTATGGCATCTGACAAACCCACTTTCTTTCAGTTCGCTCTCCATATTTGTCATAGTATCACGGACTTTTAAATTTTCCCGTTTTGTACAAAGATTCAAATAGTTTCCTTCTGCTTCTATGTATATAATCTCCTGTCTGGCGATCCTGATAAGTTCCTGTCCCTTTGTAATAGTCAGTTCCTGCCTTTTTTCGCAAAGTTCCCGTTTAATGCGGATAATCAACTCCTCAAGTTCCGCATCTACATGCGTTTTTCGCACAAAACCAAACGGTCTGTATGCAAAAGACTGATAAACCAACGCTTCCTGACTGGTTACAAAAACAAAAAGAATTTCCGGTCTGTTTTCCTTTAAATAAGAAGCAATATCCATTCCTGAAATGTGAGGCATATCAATATCTAAAAACAGCACATCCAAAGGCTCATTTTTTATATGCTGCATCATTTTTTCAGAATTATTGGTACAAAAGTATTCAGCCTCAATTCCCTGTGAAATAAAGCAATCCTCTATTTTCCTTTGCATATCCTGCAATATTTTTTCTTCATCATCACAAATTGCAACTCGGTACATAAGCTTCTCCTATTTGTTTGTCAACATCTCGTAAATCCACTTACCGTTTTCAGCCGTGTACATTGCAAGGCGCACTACATTTGCGTTCCACTCCTTATGTAGTATCTACAAGGCAGGTACCCTCAAGACTAAGTGAAGACAATGTAGATGTTGACGCTAATTCCTGATTGATACGCTCATCCGTAACTTATTACTTCCCCACGTTAATGCGTCCCTCGGTTTGTCCATATGTTGTATCAATTTTGCCACCAAGAGCTTCAGTCATATAAGTCACCAGAACCTGATAATCCAACATTCCTTCATCAATAATAAATGTATTGTCCATAAACATTGGACAACCACTACCACCTTCTTTTAACAGATAGTTATGTGATGCCACAGTATATATTTTATTTACATCAAGAGGTTCATATTCCCCTTCATCATTTAAAACCATTACATCTTTCACACGTCTTCTGTCACCTACAGACACAAACATTTCGTTTTCATCTACTACAACAGAAGATTCTACAGATGTATCAACTGTCAATTTTATGCCTGAGACCTGTTGAAATCCACCATCTTCTCCAATTGCATTTCCATCTTCTGAAGTCTCCGGCAAAGCAACTCTGTAACACATTTCAAGACAATCCAGAATTTCCTGTCCGCTTGCTTCTACCATACAAAGCGTATTACCAAAGGGATGTACCGCAAACAAATCCTCATAGGTTATCTCTCCGGCAGGTAAATCTGCTCTGATACCTCCTCCATTTACCAATGCAATATCCGCTTTTGCAACATACCGATAGGCATCTGCACAGAAATTCCCAATGTTTGTTTCACGATTTCTTACTAAGCGGACTCCATTTTCTGCATATCCTGAAAGCACTACTTCTGAAGTTGCCACTACTTTTTTTAAATCTTCTTCATAGGTTGCCTGAATACTATCTATGAAAATTTCTGTTTTTTCATCTTTGGGCGCATACTCCGAAATCAATTCCGTACTAATGCTGCCATCTGCAGAGATTACCAGTTGGCCTATATTCGCAAGTTTTGTTCCGGTAGATGAAATTAATACTTCTTCACCTAATTTATTTTCTTCTATCTGACTTGGAAGGACACTGTGTGCATGAGCATCAAGTACCACATCTATTCCCTCCGTTGCCTTCACCAAATCGTTTGAAGAATACGGTGCATACTCTTCTCCATCACCCAGATGTGCCAATACGATTACGTAATCAGCACCTTGCTTGCGACACTCATCCACATAATTTTGAACACATGTATAGAGTTTCTCGCCATTTTCTCCACTCAAAAAACTGTAAACATACTCTTCATTTTCCATAAAATACGTTGGTGTTGAAGAACTGATACTTTCAGGTGTAGTGACTCCGATAAAAGCAACTTTGGTTTTACCATATTTCACGATATCATACGGTTTTATGTCCTGTAGTTTGTTTTCATTTTCGCCTGTATATTGAATATTACATCCCAGATATATTGCATCAGACAATTTTATCAACTCACTAAGGCGTTCCATTCCGTAGTCGAATTCGTGATTACCAAGAACTGCAAAGTCATAACCCACTTCGTTCATAATATCCACAATATAACTGCCCTCTGACGTAAGCCCTATAAACTCTCCCTGTATGGCATCCCCACAGTCCACAAGTGTCACATATGGCGTTTTTTCCTCTACAGACTCTTTATATGCCACAAGGGACGCATATCCAATATTCTCTTCAATTCCACAGTGAACATCATTGGTATACAGAATAACGATGTCATTCTGTTCTTTTGTACCAAAGTTTATTGCTACAAAAACAATACCAAATAATATTCCCGCCATTAAAATTACCAATAATATTTTTTTAAAGTTACGCTTCATATACTTTCCTCCGTTGGCATCTTTGCTAGTTTTTACAACGCTTGTAACAGGCAACATAGGTTTTGCGCCCTCATAAGGCGGCCTTGGCTCGCTGTCGGGCATTTACGTTTTCTCCTATCCACGCTTTATATAAAACAAATAGCTTATCTCTTTTTGGGTCTATTATAACATATAACTTTGTATAATAAAATCTTTTGGAAACTGATATGAACCTTCACTAATCCGAGGGAGGCTTTGAGGTTGAAATGATTCTATCTACTCTGCTCTCCCACAATCTCAAACCACCTTTTCCTACTTCGTATCACCCCCTCTTTACATAGCCTTCCGATTTCAACTGACAACCCGCTCCTGTCAACTCCCAGATAATCTGCCAGTTCCTGTCTGTCATATGGGATTTCATAACTGGCATCTCCATTTTTTTTTGCCTGGATTAGTAGATATGTCATCAGTTTTTCACGGGTAGTCCGCTTGGAAACTACTTCAATCTTTTGATGAAATATAAGATTCTTTGTTGCAACAATTTTCATTAAATTATATATCATTTGACGATGAAAATCGCATGCATTGCCACAGGGCTGTATAATACGTTGACACTCTATCATCAATACTTCCGTATTCTCTTTTGCAACGACATCCACAGGAACATACTCAATACCCGCACAAGCAAAGGATTCACAAAACAACTCCCCTGTTTCTACATTTGCCACAATATTTCGATTACCATAATAATCTACCTGCTCTATTTGGGCTGTGCCGAAAAGAATGATACCAATGTACTTTGCCTCATCCCCTTCTGAAATAACCACTTCTCCTTTTGTATGACTTGAAACTTTCGCTCCCAAACACCCCAAAATCCCTTTCAGGTTTTTCATCCCAATATTATTAAACAGAGCACATTGTTTCAAAATATTAAAATACTTTTCCATAAAAACTCCTTTGTTGAAATTTCAACATACTTATTTTGTCCAATATAGTAAAATCCACTCATAAAATCAACAGGAGGATTCAAAATGAAAAGAAGAATTATAAAAATTGATGAAGAAAAATGTAATGGATGTGGTGCCTGTGCCAGTGCCTGCCACGAAGGTGCTATCGAAATGATAAACGGCGTAGCTAAATTGATGCGTGAAGACTACTGCGACGGATTGGGTGACTGTCTTCCGGTTTGTCCTACAGGTGCCATTTCATTTGAAGAACGTGAGGCTCCCGCTTATAATGAAGCCGCAGTTTCGGCGGCAAAACAAAAGAAGTCCTCTACCGACCTCTCTTACGGCTGTCCCGGAACACAATCCAGAGTCATAAAACAGACAAATATCACACCGATCCCCACCACACCTACACAGATGGAAAGTTGTCTGAATCAATGGCCTGTACAAATTAAACTTGCACCGGTCAATGCACACTATTTTGATAATTGCAATTTATTGATTGCCGCAGACTGTAGTGCATACGCTTATGCAAACTTCCACAATGAATTTATGCACAACCATATTACATTAATTGGTTGCCCGAAACTTGACAGTGTTGATTATGCCGAAAAACTCACGCAGATTATTACACAGAATAACATTAAAAGTGTCACTGTTACCCGTATGGAAGTACCTTGCTGTGGCGGAATTGAATATGCCGTAAAACAAGCTTTACAACAGAGTGGAAAATTTATCCCTTGGCAAGTTGTAACGCTTTCGACGGATGGAAAAGTTTTAGATTGACCACTCCGCAACCAAATATTACAATAAAACCAACAAGTATTTGAAACATATGTCAAGTACTAACCACAAAAATAAAAACCGGAGGTACCCTATGGAACCACTTAATGTAAGCCGCGAAGATTTCCCAATGAGCACTGCATCCGCAGACGGAATGATACCGATGCAACCAAAGACAGATAATTACGAATTATATTATTACGACGACGTTGTATATGCCACTCGTGGCGACAGAAAACTCCATTTACAGATTGTCGGTCCACGTGATGCGGGTGATAACTTACCTTGTATCGTCTTTATTCCGGGTTCTGCCTTCAGGGAGCAAAATGTAAAAGACCGCGTTCCCGGGCTTTCATACCTTGCCATGCGTGGATTTGTTGTAGCAGCTCTTGAATACCGCGGTTCTGAATGTGCCCCGTTTCCGGCTCAAACCTTAGATGCTAAAATGGGCGTACATTTTATGAAAACACACGCTGATAAATATGGAATCAATCCTGAAAACATCTTTTTAATGGGTGACTCTTCCGGTGGTCACACCGCTATGATGGCGGCATTTTCTTATGGTATCCGTGAATTGGAAGAAGAACTCACACAAAGTGATAAGCCAATTGTAAATGGTGTTATAGACTTATTCGGACCAACAAATTTTGCCACAATGAATGAAGAACCTTCCAGTCAGGATCATAGAACTCCTGACAGTCCGGAAGGGATGGAAATCGGTGGAAAACCGGTACTATTACACCCCGAACTGGTAAAACCTGCCACTATTGCAACTTATGTGCAAAAAGACAGAGACCTTCCTCCGATTTTGATGTTCCACGGAAGTAATGATGAACTGGTTCCTTTCGGCCAAAGCTGTGAATTATTTGAAGCACTAAAAGGTGCCGGAAAGGAAGCTTGCTTTTATCAGGTACTCGGGGCTCATCACGGAGGCAGAGAATTCTGGACGAACGAAATTCTAAATATTGAAGAACAGTTTATCCGCAATCTATGTATGTAAAACGAAAGAGGTTGTATCTTAAGCCAATGACTTAGGATGCAACCTCTTATTTAAACTTTGCAGAATTTCTCCTGCCTTTATCATTAGTAACTATCTGTTACCTTTCACACATTAAAATTTTACCATATATTGCCATTTACATTCAACGCCCACTATCGTGTACTCATTTTCACCGAACGTGAAGTTCTTACTTTTTTCTATGATTTTTGATAATCTTTTTAGTCTGCATATATATGAACACTGCTTCTTTTTTATCCCGCTCATCCACCTCAACATTTCTGTAGGCAGCCTTCTCCACAAGATATGTAAACGGACTGATATCATACGCAAATATTGCCTCAAATTTTTCTGCAAACTCATATGGTGTATTTATCGCAGCCGCGCTTATGTATTGCGCAGAATGCTTATGTAAAATACGTTTATACAACATAATAACCGCTGCTGTATTCGTAGCTTTATCTACTTTTTTAAGAAAGTTCTTTTCCAACATCGCAGGCGCTATAATTCGGCTGACAATCAAAATAATGGCTATCGCAAATGCCACACTCGCCAGAATAGCAACTACCCTGAAAACAACCGTTGTAATATAGGATACCACACCTGCATTTTGTGTCATCTCTGTTTCTGCTATATTGCCGGCGGTAGGTTCATAAACCACGAATCCCAAATTCGGGATATATACTTCCGGATAAGCATGGGAACTTTTGGTTCGTACAACATACTGCCATTCATAAGTGGCTGTAACCTCTCTTGACGGCACAAAACCTTCCACATAACGCACAGTCAAGCCCGCCGCCCTCGCCAAAAGAACATACGCCGATGCAAAGTCAGAACAGGTTCCTGTCTTTCCTTCAAAAAGGAAATATTCTACACTGTCATCCGGTGCATCATATTCCAAGTCATATGTAAAGCCTCCAACAAGAAAATATCTGTCCAGAGCCTGGGCTTTTTCCCATTCATACGTACAGTCCTTTGTAATTTCCAACGCCAGTTGCCTTACTTCATCTGAAATTTGCGCGGTGTTTTCCATACAAGCCCTGGCGTATTTTTGGGCAAAACTATCTTCTTCATAAAATGCCAACGCAGCCTCATATTCCGTACTTCCCATACTATAATTACTTGCAATAATTTCATACATTTCAGAAATCATCCTGCTTGAGGTTTCATAATTCATATTGGAACCGCCAAGCTCTATCCAATCAGATTTTGCCTTAAATTCACTGACATATGTCACCTGATAGGTTGACGAACGCAAAAAGGACTCTGTTTCATTTCCGTAAATCCCATGTTCTGTCATATAGATTTTGTCATCATAATATGACGAAACTTGCTGCGTTTTTGTAGGCGTTATCAAATAATAACTTTCAAAATTCCGGGACATAATCGTGGCCGTGCTCACCTTTTCTTCAAAGTATGCATCTTTCATATGCGCCATATCGTATTTTTCCAAAAATCCCGGTGATGCTTCATCGGCTTTCTTCAAAAGTTCCAGAAAAACCGTATTGTTCAAATACTTTTTATCGTAACCCGAATCTGTCATTTTTTTACTGTATTCGGAATACGCATCCTCATCATACCATCTATGGTTTTTAAAATCATAATAGTCAAAGACCTGACGTCTTAAATATAATGCCTCAGATAAATCGGCATTATATACATTATACAACTGTCTGTTCGTAAGCTGATTGAAATTGTCTGCATTACCGGAATACTCATTTTTATCACCATATTCTTCCGGCACAGGTACGCTTGTATTTCCACCCAAAAACCATTCTTCAAAAAAATGATAGTACTTTGTTTCATCGCTTTTTGGAATTGCATATGCAATCAGAACAAAACATACCGCATACATAATTACCGACACAATTCCCTTTTGGTATCCGCTAATCCGCTTTCCACTATCGCTCTGTTTACGCGTATTTATGAGAAATGTGGCAACATTCAAAACAATTGCCAACATCACATAACCAATTCCCACCTCACGAATCAGCTTCACATAAACAACGTACGGAATAATGGTCACAAGCAATATTGCCGATGTTCTGTAATATACCTGCGTATAGTAAAACAGGACCATTGCAAAAAGCATAGTAAACACCAAAACAAGCGACATCAGATAACTGAAAGTATTCTCTATGGAATCCGCACCGGACATAAACCACTGTAAATATTCCACACCGGAAAATGCCACACGCGAAAAGAAAAACAAAGAAACAACAATAACGACACTTATCAGCGCACCGCCCAGTAACTTATGTCCTTTTGCATAATGACACAATCCAAAGATTCCGGCACACACAATTGCCTGAAGAATTGTCCACCATGAAAATGGTGACACACCAAACACTGCAAAAAGTGTCACGCTGGAAACTAATGCCAAAAGATATGGTATGATCATAGAGCCTATTTGACTCATTAGTTTTCCTTTTGCATCTTCCGTCTGTCTCTTTTCCCTTTTGAGTATCGCTTTTTCCTGCCGGTCCATTTGTATGTTTGCATCACCGATAACAGAAAAAACTGACATCCTTGATGCATCTTCGTGTTCTTTCAGTGCACCAAAAACCTCTTTATAATCATTTGGCGTACTAAATATGAACGCAGCATATTTATCCAGCGTATCTTCTTTGGGAATACGCCTCCTTTGACCACTCTGGTCAAATTTGTATCCTGCTAACAATAGCCTTACGCTTTCTATATCTTTTTCATCTTCCATGCCAAATCTTTCAAAGTCCGTTTCTTTAGCTACGAAAAAATTAACCGAATAACTGCTTAAGATCAATGCTCTGGCGATACCAAGTGCATTTTCTACCGCATCTTCCGCAATTTTGGCTGGAATATCTTCCGGAGAAATTTCAGCATATCCCGGCACTTTTGCCATCTTCTCTTTATCAACCAGATTACGCAAAAATATACTATCCAAAACAAGATTGACCGATTTAGACGATAGCACATCATCCAATCGTACAAGAAGCCTTCCGCGCTTTGCAGACTGTTTCCAATTGACTCTTTTTAATGGATCACCCGGAACATATTCCCTGTTATCACAGCCCGGAAACCCACCAAACGTATTACTACTAACCTCCACCGTATCATCACCATCTTCGGCATGTAAGGAAGCCTGCATAACCTTTAGAATTTTATCGTCTCTAAGCGAAACATCTGCCATATTGGGAATAACTGCCACATTTCTTTTCAGACTTTCGTAGGAAACCTTGCGGATTTTGAAAGCTAAAAGTCCAAGATAATCTGTTGCTTTTACACTCTTTATTCCCACATTGGAAGGACCGCATATTTTGGCACAAAAGGTTATCTGAATACTTTGCTTTTCAAAAGGTAGAAGCGATACAAGAATGTGCTTATTGTTACTTTTTACACCTTCTCCATTTAAGACTTCTACTTCCAGAGGTGTGGTTGGAAACAATGACTTGTTTTGCAGAATAACTGTCATTTGGCAGGTATCCCCTTTCGCCAAGAGGCAATCTTCCATTTCACAGTCAACTCTCACAAACAAGGTGGTTAACAATGCAAAAAATACTGACAACACAGGTGCCAGTATCAATGCAACGAGCATAAACCATCCTACCGTTGCATTCATATATAATGCAAAGAAGATGGTCAGTGCCAGTGTCAGTATATAACTAATAATTCCTTTAACGATTTTTTTCCCTCTCTTCATTTTTCCCACCATTTTTCATTCATTATGCTACGGGAACTTCCACATTCATCACTACCTTTTCAATAGCTTCTTCATTTCCTGAAACAACAGATTTTCCCTTTGGCGAGAGCATAATTCTATGAGAGAATACATATGGCGCCAATTCTTTAATATCATCCGGCACAACATAATCTCTGCCTCTTACAAAAGCCAATGCTTTTGCCATTTTATACATAGCTATACTTCCTCTTGGGCTGACACCAAGCTTTATAAAATCAACTTTTCTCGTAGTTTCTACAATATTCACTATATATTCCTGAATCGGCTTGGAACAAAATACATCCTTAATTTTTCCTGCCAATTCTTCAATTTCTTCACAAGAAATCACCTGAGCAAGATTCTTGGGTTGAATGTTTTGTTCATTCCGCATAAGAATATCCAGTTCATCTTCTTTGCTTGGATAACCAAGGCTTAATTTAATCAAAAAACGGTCCATTTGCGCTTCCGGGAGATGATATGTACCAAAGGTTTCAATCGGATTTTGTGTTGCAAGTACCATAAATGGTTTTGGAAGCACATATGTATTTCCATCCAGACTCACCTGTTTTTCTTCCATTACCTCTAAAAGAGCAGACTGTGACTTCGGCGAAGAACGGTTAATTTCGTCCGCCAGAAGAAAATTGCAAAAAGTAGCACCTTTTTTGAACTCATTTTCATGTGTCAGGGTATCAATCATCGTAAATCCGATAATATCCGTAGGCATAATATCCGGTGTCATCTGAATTCGTCCGAACTCTCCTTTGCAGGAACTTGCAAGTGCTGAAACAAGCTGCGTTTTACCCACACCCGGGACATCTTCTATCAGGACATGTCCTCCTGCAAGCATTGCGGCAACCACCAACTCAATCTGACGTCTCTTTCCTACAATTATCTTTTCAATATTGTCTACCAGTAACATTATCTTTTCATTATACTGCTCTGTTCTGTCCAACATTTCTTTTATCTCCTCTCGGATTCTATAATAATTATTTTATCACATTTCATTGCATAAACAATTCACCCACAATCCGTTCATATTCAGCACATTTCTTTACTTTACGAATTGCCTTTTGAGCCTTTTCTTCCGCCGGCCACATTTTTATCATATAGTTCCAAAGTTCTTTCATTTTAAACAGAACATTTTGGTCTCCTGACAAAATGCTCTTGTATTCATTATATAAATCATCATGAAAAGCCTGTAATTGTTTCAGTCTTTCTTTTGTCATTGTAACTGCCGCCTCATCAACTACATTCTTTGTCCCCTTATAAATCTCTTCTGCCAAAAACGGATTGCTAAGTAAACCTCTCCCAAGCATTATGCTTTTAGCCGCCGAATGGCCTTCTTTAAAACTCCGATAATCATCCACGGAAAAAATATCACCGTTATAGCAAATCGGATTTTTACTATTTTTCATAGCATACTCAAAGGCTTCCCAGTTCGGTTTGTTTTGATAGAAATCATTTCTCACTCTGGCATGAATAATCAATTCCTTAATGGGATATTGATTATATATTCGAAGTATTTTTTCCCATTCCGTTGTACTCTCCATACCAAGACGCGTCTTAATAGAGATTTCCGTCGGAGTTTTCTCAAAAATTTCTTCCAAAAACCTTTCCAGTTTTTCCGGTTCCGCCAACATACCTGCACCTTTACCTTTGGTGACTACCGTAGCCGATGGGCATCCTATATTCATATTGATTTCTTTATATCCAAATGCATTCAATTTTTCTGCTCCCCGCAAAAAATCCTCTGCAGAATTAGTCAAAACCTGAGGAATAACTTCCAAACCTTTGTTATGCTCCGGTAAAATTTCCTGCATCTCTTTATGATTAAACTCTTTTTCCTTATGTAACGATAAAAAAGGGGTATAGTACTTATCCAATCTACCAAAATGTCGCGCATGGGCGTTACGATATATATAATTGGTGATGCCTTCCATAGGGGCCATTTGCAATCTCATAATCATTGTCTCCATTCTGATATTCACTATTCTTGTGTAACCAATCCATTTTCATCAATTGATACGTTTATTGATATTTCTTCGAGAAATGAAAAAACTCTCTCTTTTTCTGACTCGTCCGTTACAATTGTTGTTTTATAGTCTGCCTGAATAGCCGGTACTATTTTTACCTCCAATTGACCATTCGAGTCATCTCCATAAAAATGCAATTCCAGAAGCATCGTATCTAAAGTCTTTTCATTAAACCAATAATTTCCAAGACTATAAATAATCGGTTTTCCCTCGTAATACTCCATTCCCTGTAAACAATGACTGTGTGCACCAATAATAGCATCCGCTCCCGCATCCAGATACTCTTTGCCGCTTGTTAGCTGAACTTCTTCCAACTCATGACTGTACTCCGTTCCCCAGTGAACATATGCCAGAACGAAGTCTGCATTTTCATCTGCCTCCTTAATGGTTTCTATAAAAAGTTCCGTATCATAACATCTTAAAATTCCGGGCTCTGTTTCCGTAGCCTGTGGCGTCTTAATATTTTTCTCCGCTCTCGAAGCTGCAACAAAAGCTACTGTTTTCCCATCGACCTCTATGTAAACAGGCGTCATTGCCTCCTGCAAATTGCTTCCTGCTCCTACGTATTCAATTCCTGCATTTTTCAGTGTATCCATTGTATCCAATAGCGATTGACTACCATAGTCACACGCATGATTATTCGCCAGTTTCACAATGTCAACCCCCATTTCCTTAAGAACTTCCACCCTCTTGGGATTTGCCCTGAAATGATACAGTTTTCCCGCAAGTTTTTCGCCTCGGGTAGTAAACGTAAACTCATTATTCAAACACATAATGTCCGCATCCTGCATATGTGAAAGAAGTTCCGGTGAAATACAATCCTTAATTCCATTTGGCTGACCATCCATAAAAATGGTTGTTCCCCATTCTTCAGCCAGATTGATATCCCCTGCAAAACAGACTGTAAAATCATATGGATGAGTATCTGTTTGTGTTTCAGCATAATCCTTTGAGTCGTCTAAAACCTCTTCCGTATTTTCGTTTTCCAAAACAGTCTCCCCTGCAGTCTCCCCTGTATGCGATACCGTTTCCTTATTGTCTGTTTCCAAATATTTTAGTCCAAAATATCGGATAACAAATAGTACTATAACTAAAACGATTATGCCTATGATTGTTGCTGATTTATTATTTGTTATCTTTTTTCTTTTCATTTCCTACCCCTAAAATAATACATTACGCATAAAACCATTATAAATCATTCCGTTAAATTCTCATAGACAATTTTTCCGTCAATTATGGTATATAATGTTTTGGTAAAAATCTCCATTGGGTTTCCCGAAAAAACTGCAATATCTGCATCTTTCCCCTTCTTTAAGCTTCCCACCCTTTTGTCTACCCTGCAAATCTTCGCCGCATTTATTGTAATTGCCTTTAAACCGTCCTTTATAGGAAGTCCTTCCTTCACCGCAAGTCCTGCGCAGATTGGCAAATACTGAATCATAACCACAGGATGATCTGTCGTAATAGCAAACAAAACGTTGGCATCATTTAAAATTTTATTGGTCCTGAAAGTCATATTTTTTACTTCTATTTTGGATCTGGATGTCAAATGCGGTCCCACAATCACCGGGAAACCTGCTGCCTTGACTTCATCTACAATCAGATGGCTTTCCGTTCCATGGTCAATCGTCATATCTATATGGAATTCCTTTGCAATCCGTATTGCAGTCAAAATGTCATCAGCCCTGTGTGCATGCGCCTTCAATGGTATTTCCCCATTTAATACAGGCATCCATGCCTCCATTTCAAAGTCTTTTTCATCAAGTTTTCCTTTTTCTCTGTCTTCTTTATATTGCTTTGCCTGATATAAAGTCTTACGTAACAGCGCCGCAATTCCCATTCTGGTAGATGGACACATATCCTTCCCTCCATATACCGTTTTGGGATTTTCACCAAAGGCCACCTTCATTGCAGCCGGATTTTTTACTGCCATATGGTCAATACATCTCCCCTGCGTTTTCATAAAAAGAAATTGACCACCGACCACATTAGCGCTCCCTGGGCCCACCATAACCGATGTAATTCCTGCTGCTATAGCATCATGGAAAGCCGGATCCATAGGATTGACCGCATCGATTGCCCGCAAAGCAGATATGACAGGTGCAGTCTGTTCATTGCAGTCATCCGCTATGGTTCCCCATTTTTCTTCTGTAATCCCTATATGTGCATGAGATTCAATGAGCCCGGGCATCACCCAGGCTCTGTTTACATCAAGGACTCTTTCACAATTACTTTTCGTTTTGTAATCGGACATATCGCCCACTTCTTCAATTTTTCTCCCCTTAATGCGAACGTATCCGCATTCATATATTTTATCCTCCATAGTGAGGATTTTTCCATTTATTATATCCATAACGGGCACTCCTTTTCGTAATCTATAATGTGCCCATATATCTAAAAAATATGAATTTAACTAAGCAAACTCAAAATCCCCTGTCTGCTCTGATTGGCCTGTGCCATCATTGCCTGACCTGCCTGAAGTAAAATATTCTGATTAGAATATTCCACCATAGCCTCTGCCATATCTGTGTCACGGATGGCTGATTCCGAAGCTGTTGTATTTTCTTCAACATTTTTATTGCTTTTATACGCATGTTCCAAACGATTCTGGTAAGCACCAAAATTGGAACGCTGGAGACTTACTTCTCTAATAGCCTCTTTAATATCATCAATTGCCTTATCACAGTCATTTACCGTCAATACATTTGTGTCTTCCAGCCCAAGTTCCAAAAGGCTTAAACTGTCATATACAATATCAATATGCTGATTTGCTTCCACGCCTGCCTGTACAAAAAACTCACAGGCACCGCCCCAGATTGGAACATCAATTTTATGAGTTCTTGCATTAAGGCTTCCTATACTGGTAGAATCCGAATTCCCGGATGCAGAATACAAATCCAATATCGTATTACTGTTCAAACTATTGTTAATCTTATCAAGGATTGTTTGCTCTGTATCAGTCGCATCAACTCTAATACGTAATGTAAATTTACCTACGTTTGTACTGGTTTTGTCCGCATAGGAAAAACTATTATCTGAAGTCAAATCAAAATTGATATAAATATATCCGCCACTGTCGGCCGCTCCGCCTTCTGCAGCTGTTAAAAGTCCCGGTGTACTACTACCACTGTTTCCCGTCAATGCTTCCATAACATTTCCAAGTGTTCCACCCTGTATTGTTCTTGATGCAACTGTCTGGTATTTATGTTCTACACCTCCGATTGTATATCTATGCCAACTCCACCAAACTCCTTCGTCCTCATCTCCCCTGTCATTAGAATTATAATCAATGGATGAAGATGTTCCCTTCACAGTACCGACGCCATCCAGTTCAAACGAGAAGGTCCATCCCTCTGTACTGTTTCTGGCATCTGCAACTGTAGTTGCTGTAGGCGAAGAAATTAAATTCGCCGTTCCGCTTCCCCCGGTCGGTTCAAAAAATACATCATCTCCCGCATCAAAATCACGTCCATTCGTTCCATTTGTTCTTGATGCATAAGCGGCACCATAATTGATAATGGCACTTGAAACAGTGATGTCATTAGCTTTAACTGAACCATCAGTTTCCTCAAAACGTCCTGATATAGACGCACTTGCTCCCGCTGACATTGTACAACCATTCAAAGATGCTATAATATCATCTTTAGTAGCACTTTCTATTACATTAAAAGAGATTTTTTTTGAGAAAACAGGCTTTCCCCCTGCATCAAACAACTCACTATTGTTTTGCTTATCGAAATAATCACTCATTTCAAAAGAATAACCATTCGCTTCCAAAGTGTCCCAATCCACAGTTTTGGTCTGATATGAGTTGCCGTTATATGCATCCCATGAAATACTAATTCCCTGAGCATCTGCATTAACTTTATAAGAACCATATGCCAGCACATCATAATTGTCATTGGTGACACTTGTAGATTTATATCCGGTTGTGGATGTTACCGCTTGTTTCAATTCCGTCCCGATTAACTTCTTATCTCCGGTCACTTCCCAGATTTTTCTTTCGTTAAAAGTTGTAGTAGTAAAAATTCTATCCAACTCTTCTTTCAACTGCTGAACTTCACAATCGATAAATTTTCTGTCGTCTTCCGTGTTGGTACCATTAGCAGATTTCACCGCCAATTCATTCATTCTCTGCAAAATCTCCTGTGCTTCATTCAATGCACCATCTGCAGTCTGTACATATCCAATACCTTCTTCAATGTTCTCCGCCGCTTGGTGAAGGCCTCTAATCTGTCTTCTCATTTTTTCAGAGATAGAAAGACCTGCTGCATCATCTGCCGCACGATTAATCTTATAGCCTGAAGACAATCTCTCGGTCGTCTTTGACTGTCTTGTATTCACAATTCCAAATTGTCTCTGGGCATTCATAGCAACCAGATTGTGTGCAACAACGTTCATTTTGCCTCTCCTTGAAGAATAAACTACTATATCTTGTATAGTTATCGGCTTGTTAGTTCAAAAAATTGATATCATATCTAATAATTTTGAAATCATGGCCACTCAGCCGGTGGATTTTATGTTTTTCCGAACTTTTTATTTATTTTCAGTTTTATTTTGTGTGTAAGAAAAACAGGGCCTTTCCCTACAAAAAAGATCTTACTGAATGGGCATTCAATAAGACCTTTTGGATTAGATTTTATTTATTCAAACTCGCAAAGTTTGATGATTTAAATATTGTTTTTCATTGATTTTCTATACATATTTGTATTAAAAATATGTATATTTTGTTCCTGTTATTTTTCGTTCTTATCGATTGTAGTACCATTTTAGCACCAAAATTTTGGCACTATTTGAGGCAAAAATCAGATAATTTTTCCTTCACTGTGAATGGTTCCTCTGGCTGGAAATAGAATTTTCAACTCGATTTTCGCTGTTTTGGCATGCTCGTCGGCACTACCCGAGACAGTGAGTTCCAAGTCACTTTCCAACCTTGATTTTATTGTAGAATCCATTTGGGCAAATTACAAGAAGAATTTTCTGCATTGAAAAAATACTTATAATAGCTTTACTGAAATAACTTTTAGTACCACCATTAGTACCGCAGGTAAATCAAGGGATTCAAGAGTTATTGCACCTGCTTTTAAGAGTTATTTTGCAGCTTTTATAGTACCGGAACTTATTATTCTGCAAAGCTTTGCAGTACCACAAAATACTGCAACGCCACACTCACAACCTACAGTGAAATCCTAGTGCCAAATACCCCGGTACTAAAAATAATAATGTCCATTTTATTATCCATTTCCGATTCCACTGGCTTTCGGGTGTGAGATTTTGAAATGTTAGTACCACGAAAATGGATAAGTTCGGGTGGCTTCCTACAATGTCTGTTTTGGACTAATTCTTCTACCTGTCCAGCCCATCATTTCAGCCCAACTAAGCATCTCTTCTCTCTCCAGCATATCTTCATCATTATAAATATCTGCTTCATATATGGTTCTCAGCATTCTACA